>JACPFZ010000024.1 GCA_016182725.1 Candidatus Gottesmanbacteria bacterium | reverse complement strand
GAAGCTAACTTACGTAGAACAGGAGCTACTCATGTCCACGAAATAGGTAAGCAGATTTTTGGGAATAATTATGAAAAAAAAGTACACATACGATCTTCTGACGTTGATGCCTGCGCGCCAATGTCCATAGAAAGTGCTTTCCAAAGGTTAGACGACCTACTTTATATAGGAAAAGGGGAGAGAGAAGGAGTTATAGTAACAGTCTCAGATGGCATTCCAGAAGGAAGGTTGGGTTATGTTCTTTTCTCTGAAGCTAGAGAGAATGTTTCGAAACTCCAAGAAGAAATATATCTTCGATTATCATAGTAATACATGACCAGACTCCCCTTTTTTAAAATCCAGGCTAAAACTCATTTGGAGTTTGGATTTAAATTGGGCTTAGAAATTAAAAAGAAGGTAGAAAAAAGTTTACAACAGAAATTAGAACACTTTAAACTTTCTGTGATAGAGAGATATATAAGAGAGATAAAGCCTTATTTATCTTTATGTCAGGAGTATACTCCGGATTTTATAGAGGAACTTAAGGGTTTATCAAGGGGTGCAAAAGTCCCTTTCGAACATATTTTTCTAATAAATTGTCGAGAGGTATTCGATAAACTTGATGCCCAGCGTTGTACGACTGTTGTTGTGAAAAATAAAGACGGCTATCTTATTGGACACAATGAGGATTGGGAAGAAGAAGGAGAAACTGATCTTTATGTTGTCAAGGCCAAAATTGGTTCTAAGACAATTTTTGGGCTTAATTTTTCGTGCGAACTACTGGGTAATTCTATCTGTTTCAACTCCTTCGGAATAATTCAGGCAATTAATGACCTGGCTCATACAGACAGACGTGTCGGTCTTCCAAAGAATTTTATAGCTCGTAAGATATTGGAAGCCAAGGATAAAGACGAAATTCTGGAGATTTTAGGGAAATACCCCAGAGCTTCAGGTTTTAACCACGTAATCATTACAAAGGGTCAAGTCTATAACATAGAGACAACGGCCTTTGAGGTAGATTTGCAAAGAATTGATAATTTTCCTTTTGTTCACACAAACCACTATCTAAGCAAACTGAAAAAATATGAGGCTTGGGGTTCGCCGAGAACCTTCAAACGATATAAAAAGGCAGTCAAGCTGGCATCAAAGATAAAAACAACAGAAGATTTATATAGTTTTTTGGGAAACAGAGAAGGTTACCCCGCAAGTGTCTGCAATAACGAAACAAATGCTAGTGTTATCGTGTCTTCAAATGATTTGTCTATGAAAGTCTTTCTTCCAAAGAAATAACTACGGCACCACTTCACATCAAAGGTGTCGAAAGCTCACAAATTATCTCCTCAACAACAATCTATTCGAGAAGCTATTAATATATATTGTGAGAAAGATTGTTTAGTGTTTTCATTTTAATAAATTCTTCTTTAGAACATTTTCTGCTTCATCAAACAATTTGGTTGTAAAAACATCTTCTATGTGATCCATAACAAAGGTTTGTTGATAAGGCAATCCTTCAGCAGCTCGAATCTGATTAACTATCTCAAGTGCCTTTGCTATTTCGTCGGGGTGATATCGTTTTACCAGTCTCAAAAATTTGCTGTAGTGCCAACCCTCGTCCCCAATTACTCGTCTTACAAATTTTCCTACTGATGGGCCCATCGCATCGTAAATTGGTAAATCTCCTCTATAAGCTCGAACAGTACACAACTCGTCATAAGCAACCGTTAAGCAAATTCGTAACTCATCTGATAGTAAATGCTTTAAGGGTTCAAAATTCCCTTGCCTGTTATAAATTTTTTCGATATCTTGGTCGGTTAGTCCAAAAATAGCCCTATTTATTATTCTAAAACCTTTATAATGATTATCTTCATCTATTTGCCATAACTCATCAGCGGGTCCAAATTCCGGAGATAGAGGTATACTAAGACTGTGGACATAAGCCCCAAATATTCTTGCATCATATTCAGAAACCATGTCGTGATAGAGAATCATTCTTTTCTCATCGTAATCTTCTTTGGGAGCAATAATCTCGTGTGGTTTATTAAGGATTTCCTCTGGATACCAAGGATTACGTTTTATTGCTATTGGATCCACAACATCAGGCTGGATATGAGGATATCGATACCTAGGATCTCTATCTACCATATTGATAGTATCAAGATAATATAAGGTGGACCCCATTGTCAATACAACTAAAACGGTAAAACTTAGATTAGACTTGTTGCGTAATACCTCATAATCAGGCACGCTAGAGGTATATGCATATTTCATCTGCCCTGAAATCTAACCGTTTGTGTGCCGCCATGACCGGATTGACGATTGGAGAATTTACGAATTTGATTCCGGTATTTTGTTCTGTGTGGGATGCCTCCCTGCGGGAGCGTCATCCTGATCGCAAACGAAAATTCGGCGGCGGAAGAAAAAGCAGAAAACCGTCTCATTTCCGGTATCCGTGTTCTTTCAGAATACGCAATAGCAGGAATCAAACGATTCCGATCAACCACCGATGTCTACAGAAACAAGCTCCCTAATATGGACGACACCTTTATGCTTCTTTCCGCAGGACTGTGGAATTATCACCTCGCCATGACCTCAACGCGCTAGAAATCCCAAAAACCTCTCAGCACGACTATTCAATGAAACTATATCGCAACAGGTCTAATGTCGCATATGTATCTTAACCTGAATTACGAAATTGATATTGTTCGAGCGTAGCGAAGCGAAGTCGAGAACTTCTCGACTCGGCTTTTTGCCTCGCTCGAAGAATAATAATCGCATTTCGTAATTCAAACTATCTTAACTTATTCACAGTACCAGTCCCGCTGAGCGGGACGGTACGGGGTTTCAGCCTTTCGCGCTAAAGAAGCCCAGGCCTAAAGGCCGGGGAGGCTTCACTCCATTATGGTGTTGGATCTGTATTGAAGCGCTTCTGCGACGTGGGGGAGAGCAATATCCTTTTCTTCTGCTAAATCAGCAATGGTTCTACTCACTTTGATAATGCGGTAAAAGCTGCGCGCGGAAAGATTGAGTCTGCTTACTGCCTGTCGTAAGAATGCAGCTACCTCGCTACTTAAAGTACAAAGTTCCTTGACCGCGCGAGTGGACATTTCGGCGTTTGCTTTCCATTTGAGGGTAGCAAATCGGGAAAGTTGTATATCCCGCGCTTTCTGCACGCGCGTTCGAATATTCTGGGAAGTTTCTGCCATCCCTTGGCTGGTCAATTTTTCCACTTGCACCGCAGGGACTGTGACATGCAGATCGATTCGATCCAGGATTGGACCAGAGATTCGTTTTTTGTACCTGCTGATTGTCCCAGGAAGACAGAGGCATCGTTTCGTTTGACTCCCCCAATTTCCGCAGGGACAAGGGTTGGCGGCAGCCACGAGCATAAATTTTGCCGGATACGTGATGGTGCCTGCGGCCCGAGAAATGGTGACAATACCATCTTCCAGAGGCTGTCGCAGTGCCTCTAGGACGTTTCTTGGAAATTCCGGAAATTCGTCGCAAAAGAGGACCCCGCGGTGAGCAAGCGATATTTCGCCAGGTAAAGGGTGACTGCCGCCGCCGACGAGACCAATCCTACTGGTCGTATGGTGGGGTGCGCGAAATGGACGGCTGCTCATGATGGATCGACCTGACGGTAAATTGCCAGTGATGGAATAAATCTTGGTTACTTCAATTGCCTCGCTTTCGGTGAGAGTGGGAAGAATGGAAGGCAGAGCGCGTGCAAGCATAGTTTTTCCCGCTCCTGGCGGGCCTTGCATAAACAGATTGTGTCCGCCGGCTGCCGCAATCTCGATGGCCCGTTTGACCTGTTCTTGGCCGCGCACGTCAGACAAATCAAAGTCAAAATTTTGTTCGTAACTCCGGATGTTTTCAAAGGGAATATACGGATGAGGCTCGATAGATTCTGACTTGGTGAGATGGCGAAATAGTTGAATAATCGATTCTACTGGGTATATATCAATTCCTTTAATGACTGCTGCTTCTTTGGCATCACTTGCCGGGATATACAAGGCTTGTATTTTCTGTTCTTTGGCAAGAAGAGCGAGTGAAAGCATGCCATTTGTATGACGCAGTGTTCCATCCAGGGAAAGTTCACCGACAAAAAATTGTTTTTGTGGTACGATAGGTAATTGTTCTGAAGCAATAAGAATGCCTATGGCAATAGGCAGATCATATGCAGGACCAACTTTGGGAAGATCAGCAGGGGCAAGATTGACCGTAATGCGTTTGGCAGGAAACTGCGCGCCGCTATTTTTTATAGCCGCTCGCACGCGTTCGCGGCTTTCTTCTACCGCCTGATCGGGAAGACCAACAATAGTGAAAGAAGGGAGACCTTGGGAAGCGATATCTACTTCAACCGTGACCATGACCGCATCTAGGCCTACCACTGCTCCCGAGAGGATTTTTGCAAGCATATCCTCACTATAGCACGAAAAACCCCGCCGTTTGGATGACAGCGGGGTTTGAAATTTCTTTGCAAAAAAATTTTACCCGCCGATTTTGTACATGCCGGTACCGCACACAGGACATTTTCCTTTCATAGCAGGTTTGCCATTTTTCATGGTGACTTTCACGGCATTGGGATCCTCACGTTTCGTGCGACATTTTACGCAATACATCGTTGCCATACTGTTTGTCACCTCCTCTCTATAAAAACTATCGAATTATTTTTGCTAATAGAATTTCAGAGGTTACTGCAATCGCAGCAAGTGCAATAGTAGTAACGAGATCTTTTTGAATCATGGTAAACTCTGGTGTCGTGGTGTCTCTTTGTGTTGGACTTACCCGGAATTGAAATTGTGGAGCTCCTTGTATAGCGATTTGTTGATGGCGATGTTCTGCGATAATTTTTTCCCGTTTCGTTTTCTTCGGCATTATGCGCTTGAGCGTAGCACAGCTTGATTTGTCTTGTCAACCCTTCGACACGCTGGAGGACAAGTGCTAGGACAAGCTGATTGACAAATCCTTTGAAAGGATCGTAAGATTATGAATACGAATGGTGTTCAATGAAAACGATACTCTGATACTCGTCTTGGTCATCGGCATCGTATGGCTTGGTATGTTGACATTTTTGGTATTCCGGATGATTCGTCACTACAACAGGCTCATGACAGGCGTGACCAAGACAGGTTTGCGCAGTATTTTAGAATCGATGATTGGGCGAGAAGAAGATTTGAAAAAACGGCAGAAAGAATTAGAAGAGGCGATTGATCGCATTGACAAAGAAGGCATGGTGCATTTTCAACGGTTAGGAATTGTTCGTTTTAATCCGTTTTCGGATACAGGAGGAAGCCAGAGTTTTTCCATGGCCATCCTCGATAGAGAAGACAACGGAATTGTGATAACATCGTTATATGCTAGGACCGGTAACAGGTGGTATATAAAGGAGATTCAGGGAGGGAAAGGGAAGGAACTCGTACTATCAAAAGAGGAGGAGGCAGCAATTAAAAAAGCACGCGTATGACAAAACCGCAAAAACAACACCTCATAACGTACGCCATCATTGGCATTGCCCTGTATCTTATCGTGAGCGGATTGTCATTTGGTGTGTTTAGTCTTTTAGGATCCCGACGTGGTCTTATTACGACGACGCCCCTGCCCTCTGGGCAAGAGCATTTTAAGGTGGACAGAACTGCACCAAAAACCGAAAGTTGTCCGCTCAACGGTAAATATTTTACCAAACAGGAGAAAGATATCTGGAGTAAACGCCGTCCGCTTGCCGTCATGATTGAAAATCATGCAGAATCGCGGCCGCAATCTGGATTGTCTAACGCTGATATTGTCTATGAAGCAGTCGCGGAAGGGGGAATTAGCCGCTTTCTCGGGATCTTTTACTGCGGTGCGGCAGAGCCGTTGACCATCGCGCCGGTTCGGAGTGCACGCACCTATTTTTTGCCGTGGACGCTCGAGTATGACGCCCTATATAACCACGTCGGCGGAGCCGGACTTTGCGATGATCCAACGGTTGATACCCGCGCAAAGGCGCTCTGTCAGATCGAACAATATGGCATCAAAGACATGGATCAATTTGGTATTTCATTCCCGACGTGTTATCGAAACTATGATCGCTTAGATCATCCTGTAGCGACGGAGCACACGATGGTTTGCTTTGCCGATAAGCTCTATAAGTTGGCAGCAGAGAGGGGTTGGACGAACGTAGATGCCAAAGGAGTGTCGTGGGACAAAAATTTCATTCCGTGGAAATTTAAAGACGATGCAAAAACAGAAGATCTGGGGTCAATGACCTCCATAAGTTTTGTTTCCTGGAAAGGGTATGAGGCAGAGTACGGTGTTCGTTGGGATTATGATAAAACAACAAATTCCTATAAGCGCGTCAACGGCGGTAAGCCGCATACAGATCTAGAAAACAAAGAACAGTTGACTGCAAAAGCAGTAGCAATCCTTTTTGCGAAAGAAACTGGACCAGTGGATGATCATTTGCATCTTCTCTACGGCAATATCGGCAGTGGGGAGGGCATTGTTTTCCAAGACGGGAAGGCGACCAAAGGAACATGGAGTAAGCCGAATCGCACGGCGAGAACAAAATTTTTTGATATGAACGGGAAGGAAGTTGTATTCAACCGCGGCCAGCTATGGATTGAAATGGTGCCCACCGGAACACCGGTAACCTACTAAATTTTCTTCTGCCCAGGTAATCCTAAAAATTTGCGATGCAAAGCATTTGAAAGCGAAGCTTTCCGCAAATTTTTAGGATAAAGGAGAAGTATGTTAGAAGACCTCATCATTTCTAGAGTCCGGGTAAAAATGCTTACCCTGTTTTTGTCCCACCCAGGGACAATATTCCATGTGCGCGAAATTGTTCGCCAAGTGGGCGAGGAGATTAACGCCGTGAGGCGTGAGCTTTCTCATATGGAGAAAGCTGGCATGGTGACCAAGGAGCAACGGGCGAATCGGCTCTTTTATGCCATGCGACGCGATTACCCCCTTTATTTTGAGCTTTTGGAGTTAGTTGGAAAAACATCGGGATTGGGATGGGACATTATGAAACAGAAAGCAAAACTAGGCAAGATCAAGTTTGCGTTTATATCAGGGCGATTCTTACGGGGGCTTCCGAAACGATCCAGTACGGATGTGGATCTTCTGGTGGTCGGTACCGTAGTATTGCCCGAGCTTTCGCAGCTTGTGAAATCGGAAGAAGTGCGCAGAGGCAAAGAAATCAACTATACCGTCATGACAGAGGAAGAATTTACGTTTCGTAAAAGCCGCCGCGACCCCTTTGTACTTTCAGCACTCGTTGGGTCGCGCGTTATGCTTGTCGGCGATGAAGAAGAATTAGTGGATTAAACCCGCCTTATGGCAAAAAATTCCAGACGAATTTTTTTACTGATCATCATTTTTACTGCAGCACTCATCATTATTGATTTGCCCCAGCAGTATCGCATGAAGTTTGCCATTGGACCGCTCCGTGTGGATCGAGTTATCAATCCCCCTGTTCTTTTTGGCAGACCGTTGGTTACGCATTTGGGATTGGATCTTTCTGGCGGTACGCATATTACCTTAGCCGCTGACATGAAAGATATTGCCCCAGAAGATCGCTCAAGCGCACTGGAATCCGTACGAGAGGTTATTGAACGCAGGGTGAACTTTTTTGGCATTTCGGAACCTATTGTGCAAACGTCACGCAGTCGCGATAATTACCGGGTCATCGTTGAACTTCCCGGTATTACCAATGTTGATCAGGCTGTCGCAGCAATCGGACAAACCGCGAGACTTGAGTTTCGCGAGATTTCGGATCCACAAGCGCTTGAAGCAACTACGGGTGCGGTTATTTCTCTTGCCAATACAAAGCCGGTTGGCATTACCGGAAAGGATCTTAAGCGGGCGAGCTTAAGTTTTAGCAATCAGACGGGAGAAGCTGAAGTTGCACTGGAATTCACGAGTGACGGCGCAAAAAAATTTGCCGATGTAACGGCGAAACTCGTAGGGAAGCCGCTTGCGATATTTTTAGATGATTTCCCGATTAGCGCACCGGTTGTGAATGCGCAGATTCCTGACGGAAACGCGGTGATCACAGGAAATTTCACCACGGATACGGCCAAAATATTAGCATTACAGCTCAATGCCGGCGCATTGCCCGTACCAGTTACCGTTATTGAGAAGCGAACAATTGGCGCAACGCTAGGGCAGGAGTCTGTCGCAAAAAGCATACGTGCTGGAGCAATTGGACTTGCCATTGTTGCTATCTTTATGGTGGCAAAATATGGAAGACTTGGATTACTGGCTGATCTCGCTCTTGTCCTTTATGGTCTTATTTCGTTTGCTCTGGTGCGACTTATTCCTATTGCCCTGACTCTTCCGGGGATTGCGGGGTTTATTCTTTCCATTGGTATGGCAGTCGATAGCAACATCCTGATTTTTGAGAGGTACAAAGAGGAACTGAGAAAAGGAAAACCCTGGCAGATTGCGATGGAACTTGGGTTTACCAGGGCTTGGGATAGCATTCGCGATGCCAATTTTACGACGATTATTACCTGCCTCATTCTTTTTAATCCTGGTAATTGGCATCTGTTGCCTGTCTCCGGCCTGGTGCGGGGATTTGCATTGACGTTATTTATTGGCGTACTGACCAGTTTATTTACGGGTATTGTGGTCACGCGGACATTGATTCGTGTGTTGTATAAAGAAAGACAATGATCAGATTTTCAAAATATATCTGGATTTATTTTTTCATTTCTTCGCTTGTGCTTGTGCCGGGTATATTTTCACTGCTTCGATTTGGTCTTCGTCCGGCCATTGATTTCACTGGCGGAACGTTACTTGAAATTTCATTCAAACATAGCGTCCAGCAATCAGTCATCGAACAAGTTGCGAAGAAAGATAACCTTGCTCTCGTTAGTTTTCAAAAATCAACAAACAATGCGTATATCATTCGGACAAAGCCGGAAGCGGATGCCAAAATTCTTTCCTTTCAAAAAGACTTATCCTTGCAAGTGTCAGAAGTGCCTATTATTTCCCGAAACGAGACGATTGGCCCGGTGTTAGGGAAAGAGCTTTTGCAAAAAGCTTTAGTTGCCGCGGCACTTGCCATTGTTGCAATTCTCGTCTATGTGGCGTGGGTATTCAAAAACATTAAATTCGGCGTTTCCGCAATTTTAGCGCTCGTTCATGATCTCCTGGTGGTGGCAGGAGTTTTTGCTATCCTGGGCCAAACCATCCATGTAGAAGTAGACACGTTATTTGTGACTGCCGTTCTTACCACGATGAGTTTTTCCGTACACGATACGATCGTCGTGTTTGACCGTATTCGGGAACTTCTGAAAAAGGGGGAAAAGGGAATGTTTGAAGAAATTGCTGACCGCGCCCTCACACAGACCCTCGGCCGATCACTCGTGAATTCCTTCACCATCATCTTCATGCTTCTCTCCCTCGTGCTTATGGGAGGAGAAACGATTCGATGGTTTGCTGTTGCCCTGTTGGTCGGTACTATTTCGGGAACGTATTCTTCGCCATTTGTGGCTACCCCTATCCTTATTCTTTGGGACCGATGGGAGAAGCGGAGACACCGACGAGCTTCAGTTGTCCAAGGCGTTTGAGTAATGCGTCCCGTTCGTTGGGTAATGTGCCTGCTTCTACTTCGGTGAATAACTGATTCAATAATTTTCCAACCATCGGACCCGGTGCACAATTTAACTCTCTCATCACATCGTGTCCGTTTATGTTGAGATCAGCAACCGTGAATGGTTGTTTTTGGACTTCCTCAAGACGTTTTTTAAATAGTTCTAACCGCCAGCTTGTTTCCAATGCACCTCCCCCAAGCCTGTCGCCGATACGAAGTGCAAGCATGTCATCGAGATTTTCTTTCCCGACGCGCCGGATTAAACGCCGCAAGGCGCTATCCGTTTGACGCTCATCAACGGTAAACTGGTGCCAGCGGATGAGTGTCACGAGTTTTTCCGATTGTTTTTTGGAAAGACGCAGTCGACGGGCTATCTCTTTTGCAATGTTTGCGCCCACAACCTCGTGATTGTAAAAAGTGATGACGCCGGTTTTTTCTTCCTTCTGAAAAGTTTTGGGTTTCCCCACATCATGCAGTAAGGTCGCCAGTCGCACGATAGGATCGCTTGACGGACAAAATTTCACCGCCATGACGGAATGTGTTCCGACATCGTAGATATGGTGGCGTTTGGGACTCTTTTGAGGAACACCGAATGCCGTATCCATTTCCGGCAGAATTTTTTCCAAAATACCACTATTTTTAAGAAGCAGTATTCCGTCTGCCGGATAGCCGCTTGCGAGGAGCTTCAATAACTCATCCCTGATGCGCTCAGCAGAAATTGTTAAAAGTTGGCCGACGTTTTTTTTAATAGCCGAAAGTGTATCCTCGTCAATAAAAAATCCAAGTTCACTGGCGATGCGCACTGCGCGCATCATCCGCAATGCATCTTCACTAAGCCGCGCGTTTGGATCTCCGACGGCCCGAATAATTTTTTTCTCAATATCTTTCCTGCCGTCAAACGGATCAATAAAATTTTTTCCATCAAACGCGATGGCATTAATAGTAAAATCTCTTCTTCCTAAATCTTCTTCTACTGTTTTTCCCCAGATAATTTTATCAGGGTGTCGATGATCTTTATATCCTTTTTCACTGCGATAGGTGGTAATTTCATAGATATCCTCGGTGATTTCCGGATTTTCTTTTGATGTTATTTTTATGCCAACTGTGCCGAATTGGTTATCATAGAAACTATCGGGGAACAGTTTCAGGATTTCTTCCGGCTTGGCGTTCGTGGTAAAATCCCAGCCCTTTGTTGGTTTGTCCATGAGAAGATCGCGAACTGATCCGCCGATTGCGTATGCTTCAAACCCTGCTTTTTTGAGCGTACTTATAATTAGTTGTGTCGGTTGTGGCAAGTTGGTCATACTGGTATTATTATACCCTACAAAGGATATGAAGAAATGGAACATCACCGGCATGTGTCAACGAGATGATATTATCCCCATGCTTTTGAAGAACCGAGGATTAGATTCAAAGAAAAAAATTGAGGAATTTTTACATCCGTCGGAACCGCACACATTACCTCCTGATGCGGTCGGAATTGACCGGCGGGCACTGAAGAAAGCACTTGCGCGCATACAGGAAGCGATCAATGACCATGAGTCAATCGTTGTCTACACAGACTATGATGCGGATGGCGTCACGGCAGGTGCCATTATGTGGGAGGCGCTCTATGCTCTTGGAGCACGGGTGATGCCATACATTCCACACAGAGTTGACGAAGGATATGGATTGTCAAAAAAAGGCATTGATACTGTGAACGAACAGTACCATCCGACGCTCATTATCACTGTTGATCATGGGATTACGGCGAGAGAAAAAGTTGCATACGCAAAAAGTTTGGGAATAGACGTCATTGTCACCGATCATCATGTGAAGCCGGAGAAACTTCCCGACTGTTTGGTTGTTCATACAACCAAGCTTTCTGGGGCGGGAATTTCTTGGTTTGTAGCGAAAGAGATTCTTTCAACCTGCTCAACCCCTGGGGTTGAGCCTGGTGAACTGTTGGCGCTCGCGACTATTGGAACCATTGCGGATATGGTACCGCTGGTGGGTCCGAATCGGTCTATTGCCAAATATGGCCTCGCAGGGATCAATGCGACAAAACGAGTTGGACTTGAGGCACTCATTACTGATGCGGGACTTATGAAGGGAAATATTGGAACATATGAAATATCTCATATCCTGGCGCCACGACTCAACGCCATGGGAAGGCTCGTCCATGCCATGGATGCACTGAGGCTTTTGTGTACCAAACAAAAAGAGAAAGCCATGATTCTTGCGCAAAAACTGGGGTTGACAAATAAAGAACGACAGCAGTTGACGATAGAAACGACACACCATGCGCTGCAAGGCGTCCCCTCTTTTTACAGAAAAAGAGGGGACGCCTTAAGAAAACTTATCTTTGTGAGTCATGCATCTTACAATCAAGGAGTTATTGGGTTGGTTGCAGGAAAGTTGGTGGAGGAATTTTATCGACCGGCGATTGTGGTTTCCAAAGGAGATGCTATTTCTAAAGCGTCTGCGCGATCTATTTCCGGATTCAATATCGTTGAAGCAATTCGAACGTGCAGCGATATCCTGGTGGCCGTGGGAGGGCATCCCATGGCCGCCGGGTTTACCATTGAGACACAATATTTGTCTGTTCTTCGAGAACGATTAGAAAAGTTTGCTAATGAATCGCTTAGTAGCGAAAAGTTAGAACGTACGCTTCGCGTTGATGCGGAAATTCCGCTTGAGGCAGTAACCGAGGATTTATGGAAGGCCATTCGAGAGTTTGAACCCTTTGGTTTCGGTAATCTGGAGCCGGTATTTGCAACACGTGATGTAACAGTTGACGATGTTCGACTGGTAGGAAGCGATGGGAAGCATTTGAAGTTAAAAATTTCAAATACCATGGAGGCTATCGGATTTGGGCTGGGGACCGTGTATGGTGAATTGAAACCAGGTACATCCGTTGATATTGTCTATACCATTGACATGAATACCTGGAACGGGAGTCGCCGGTTGCAATTAAAACTCAAAGACATTCACCTACAATAACATCCTCACCTTCGTTCAGCGCTCCCGTGCTGTAGAAAATGAGGATGTTATTGTTTATTTCCGCAAAACGCCAAAATTGAAATAGTTAAAGAAAATGTTTTTAACTACTTCAGGATAGGCGTTTTGCGCAAGAAAAGAATGAGTCATAAATATATACACAATTCTGTGTAATTATGTGAATAACTCACTGCTTTTCTATAGACCATCCCAGGTGGAGGGGTTCAGCCATCAGGCTGAGCATCAGGCTGAACCCTGTCCATTCGGTGTCTTATGACGCACTTGATCCTCCCAGGATTTCCCT
>JACPFZ010000022.1 GCA_016182725.1 Candidatus Gottesmanbacteria bacterium | reverse complement strand
TTTGGTCATACTTTCCAGTCTGTTCAGCTATCCTTGACTGATACCATATCACAGATCCCGCAACCGAACGTAACATTTCCGCTTGCGCGAAATTGTACGTCCTTTAGGCTTTTCCCGTTTCGCTCGCCGCTACTTGGGGAATCTCTGTTGATTTCTTTTCCTTTGCTTACTTAGATGTTTCAGTTCGGCAAGTACCCCGCCCGCTACTATGTATTCATAGCGGGCTGTCCCGATTTAATCGGGACTGGTTACCCTATTCGGAAACCTGCGGATCAAAGCTTCTTGGCAGCTCCACGCAGAATATCGTTACCGTGTACGTCCTTCATCGGTACTTTCGACCAAGGCATCCACCGTATGCATTAATGTTTGAGTATTTTTTGCTGCGGCCGCCATAGCTTTACGCGTCGGCGACCTTTGGCCTTCCTAATTTTTCGTATTCACATTTCAAGGTGCAAGTGGACCCGAGCGGGCTCGAACCGCTTACCTCCTCATTGCAAATGAGGTATTCTACCAGCTGAACTACGGGCCCGTTCAAATCCAATTTAAAATTATTGTGAGGGATACAACGCTAAAGGTAAAACTTCCTCGCACTTAGGAAGTTCCTCAGCGCAAGGAGTTAAATTTTAAGTGCGTTGCTTCTCATAAAATAGTGATTTAACACTGAAGATGAGTCTAGCAGATACATACTAACTTGTCAACTGGTAGTTAGGTTTCTTCCCACATTTATCACCTGTTCAATAAGCCTATTAGAATATCCATACTCATTATCATACCAGGCAAAAACTTTGACCATGTCCCCATCTACTACTTGAGTCAAGGATAGATCTACAATCGCACTCTCACTACGTCCCACTATATCAGATGAAACTACCGGATCCTCTATGACTGCCAAAATGCCGGCAAAAAGCGGATTTTGGGCCACCTCTTTGAATGCCAGATTAACTTCTTCTTTAGTTACTTTTCTTCTTAATAAAAAAGTAAAATCAGAGATTGAACCTACAGGTACGGGCACTCTAATTGCTTGACCATCAAATAAGCCTTTTAGTTCCGGAATAGTTTCTGTGGTGGATATGGCTGCTCCAGTAGTGGTGGGGACAATATTATAGGCGGCTGCTCTCCCGCGGCGAAGATCTTTATGAGGACCATCCTGCAGATTTTGATCTGCGGTATAACCATGAATAGTTGTCATCATCGCTTTTACTACTCCAAATTTGAGATTCATCACTGCTGCTACCGGAGCAATACAGTTGGTGGTACAGGAGGAGTTGCTGATTATTTCTTCTCCAGAATATTTGGTAGCATTCACCCCCAAAATGTACGTTTTCACCTCACCGCCCTTAACCGGTGCAGAAATAACCACTCTTTTGGCTCCGGCCTGCAGATGAAGCTTAGCTCCGGCTTCATCGGTAAATTTACCGGTTGACTCAATAACTATATCTACATTTAAATCTTTCCAGGGAAGTTTTTCTGGCTCTTTCTCACTGATTACTTGATATACCCTTTGATCTACTGTGATACCATTTTCATCACTTATAATGTCATGTTTCCAGATTCCATAATTGGAATCATATTTTAAAAGTTGGGCTAAGGTTTTAGGGTCTGTCAGATCATTAATAGCAATAATCTCTATTTGATCTTTAAATTTATCAACAGCAACTTTAAAGGCAGTTCGACCAATGCGACCAAATCCATTTATGGCAACTTTTAACATATCTTAAAGATAAATGACCGAACAAAAAATATCAAGAGGAAATTAATATATCAGGTTAGTCTTTAATCACTCCCAAATCAAGCAGTAGCTTCCTGTGCAGGGAATAGTCAAAGGAATTGATTTTTTTATTATCATCCATGTCAATAGGCTCTCTAAAATCTTTTTCTTTATTAAAATCAGTCAAAAGCACAGACATATCCACCAGATTAATTTTGCCATCTTTGTTTCCATCACCTTTTTTAGTCATGGGTGGCTCTGTAGGTTCCAGGGACGGAGAAGGTGAAATGGATGGTGGAAGCGAAGGTGGAGTTGCGGTTGCATTAACAAACATCTCATCGAGTCTAAAGGTTTGGGGAGTTCTTAGGTAAGTTTCCAAACGAAGTTTGTTGGCCTTACCGGTTAAAACAGCATCTTTTTGTATCAATTTATAAGAGGAGTTAATGCTTTCATTTAATCTGTGCGATGTGATCACCGCTCCCTTCTCATCAAGCTCATGTAAAACCAGCTCAATCTTTCCCTCTCCCTCATCCGTAGCGAATTTTCCACCATATTTAACATTGGTAGCTGAAATATTGGTCATATCAATATCCTGATAAATGCTTTGTACTGCGTCGCAGGAAGTTTTACCGCAATTGGTGGCCAGATAGCAGTTGCCATCCGAAGAATCATTAGGATGCCTGTAAATGGCTCTGTTGGTGCTGCTGCCGTCTGCCGGCAGACGGTTCCAGTGATCGGTTGTACACATCCAAAAATCGGCATTTTTCAAAAGGTTGTTGGAAGTTACCAGCTCGTAGAAATAGATGCCGGCAAAGTTACTATCTTTAGTTTCTCTGGAAAAGTGCAGATAATATTTGCCTGTTGACTGATCTTTAAATATTCCGGCATATGAAGGATTGCAGGCCATAGATTTACCGTTGTTTTCCGGAAGCTTGCTTGAATAGATGATGGGGTTTCCCAAAGGAAATGGTTCCCATTTTGTATTTGTTAGCGAATTTGACCGATAAATGCCCCAGTCCCAATTTTGTCCGTCCTCACAGCCCAAGCTTATATCAGACCCTTCCACCAGCATGTAATAATAATTATTTTCTGCTATAATCCGCGCTGCACCGCCTCCGGTGGGACCGCCGGTATTGAAACCTTCCCGCCACGAGTTCTGATCATATATATCAAATATGGCATCTTTTGGCACACCTTTGGTTTCATCGCCTGCCACCCAGTTAATAAAGTCTTTTGTCTTGGCAATACCCCGGTATCCACGGAGCCCGTCATATCCGTGGAAAGAAACATAGAAATACTCTCCGTCGTATTTGATAATATCAAAAGTGCCTTCATCCCAAACATTGTTTGCCCCGCCGGCAATTTTGACGCAATCATCGGTTGATTCGTTGCATATCTTGTTCCATAAATCCTTACCTGAAATAATAGGGTTTGGGTGTGTTTCCTGAAATAAACCCATTGGATCAGCTCCCTGCCTTTCCAGATGACAACCTTTCCAGCCGCCGGTTTTGGCCAAACACTGAAACAAAAAGTGCCATTTATTCTGCGCGGCATCATAATAGGTGTCGCCGTCAGGCGGCGCCATACACTCCCAGGGCTTGCCGGGTGTGGGGACAATCACATCAACCTCATCGCTCCAGGTTTTTCCTTGATCCAGGGATTTTCTGACAGTAGCCCCCAACCGCTGGAATCCGCATTCATAGGACGGATCCTGATATTTTGGGTCATAATATTTTCTGGTAAAAAGATACCAGATATCGCCAACCACCTCGATATGGGTACCGGCGCCATGACCCAGGGGGTTTGTGTTAAAGTCAACCCAACCTGCGTTGGTAAAGAGCATTTTATTATAAAGCTTCCACTCTGCTTTTCCCTGCCAGTAATCTTCCAGGGTAACAGCCGGCACCGCAGTAATCGGCTTTTTATCTATGTTCAAATCCAGCGGCCTTTTAACAGTTAAAATATTTAAGTTATCCGTATTCCGATAGATCATTGACTCATCTGTTAAAACCAGTGTGCCTTTGCCTAAATTCTTAGTTCTAAAGATAATAGTGGCCATCAGGGCGCTGTCCTGACCTTGTTCGGTCTTAAACCCGGGGGCAGGCACTCCTCCTGTTAAACTAATTTGTCCGCTACTGTTATCATAAAAATTCTCCACCCAGTTTTGGATAAAACTTTTGTCTGTTGAAATACTGATAATTTCCACCAGGTCAGCCGGGAAAGTTATTTTGGCTTTGAATAAATTGGCTTCGTCTATATCAGATCTAACCAATAGTTGAACTTGAAATTCTTCAGGCAAAGATCCTTTTTGCAGGTTAAACAGACACAAAATAGAGGTACAGTCTTGCGGGCCAACCAGAGAAAAGCTAGTTTCCGGGCCTGACGGCTTTAAGCTGCCTGCTTTGGAGAAAAGATTGGTTTTTTGCTGGACCAGATAGACCCCCAAGGCAATACCTGCCAGCAGTAAAATAAGCAATAAAATATGGACAAATCCCTGCCTGCCGGCAGGCGGGCCCTTTTGGTTTTTGGGCATCTAATTTAAGTAAAACACTTGTGAGACCTTTAAGTCAAGGCTTCAATAGTGGGTAAAGTTCCATCGTTCGCCAATTATTTCTAGTTTGACTTGTGGTAAAAAATATCCAAAAATTCTTTTGCTGCGATAGTGGGAATTCCTCTAAATTGACCCAAAGAAAGCAGTTGCCAATAGGGTACTTTAACCTAAAAGGTATTTCGGATGATCTCGTCTGCAATACACTGTCCTTCGGGATCACTGGGATCAGTTTCTTTCCATCCTCCC
>JACPFZ010000019.1:3045-25550 GCA_016182725.1 Candidatus Gottesmanbacteria bacterium | reverse complement strand
GAGCATCCTTACATAAAATGAGGCTAGCGGCGTCCGCTGCCCCCGCCCCTCGGGTAGAACCTGTTAAAAAGGAGGGCGCGCGTCAGAAATCCTTCACTGTTCTGTCCACTCTTAATAGCGCGCCCGACCAAAGCGAACCCCGCGTGGAATACCTTGTGATAAAAAAAGATACGGGGTGAGCCAACCGAACTACCACGACAACCGAACGCTGGACAGGGGTACGAATACAAGCGGCGGGGGCAATTGCGGATATCCCGCCGCAGTGAGCTGACATGCTAAAACAAAGAGAATTTCGGAAGAGACTGTAAAAGAAGCTAAATTACCAGTACATTGGCCAGCGCGACCCTAGGAGCGCCTGCGAACGAGGACGGGGTCGCCGCCATCTTATTTATCTTTTGGGTGGGTGGGTTGATACGGAATCAAGAAAGATTGGCTTTGTGTTATTATGAATCCGTCATTACTCGCCCTTGGCGAGAACGCGCGCGCAAAAAATGTCTTTTCGCGGAGGCGCCCGCCGCGGCCGGAGCGTAGAATCAGAAATTTTCTTTGAAATAGGTTCGAATTTTGCGGAAACAGAGTACAATCCTTCGCTAAAGCTTCAGAGGATTATCTTAGGGAGGTAGTTTTTTATTGCGAAGTGGGATACAATAGGCGCGATGATTGATCATCGTCCGCTCGCAGATATTCTTCGACCGAAAACGCTTAATGAAGTCATTGGACAGGAGCATTTAGTCGGAAAAAACGGCATTATCAGAAAACTGCTTGCTTCCGATTTTTTACCGTCGATGGTATTGTGGGGTCCGCCAGGAAGCGGGAAAACAACACTTGCCCACTTACTTGCTACACTTACAAACTCACATTTCGAATTTAAGTCAGCCGTAACGACGACTCTTGCTGATGTCCGAAAAATCGTGAAAGAGGCAGATGAGCGGCTGAAACACAAACAACAACGCACTATTTTATTTATCGACGAGCTCCATCGCTTCAATAAAGCCCAACAGGATGCATTTCTTCCGCATGTTGAGAAAGGGACAATTATTTTTATCGGAGCAACCACGGAAAATCCCTCGTTTGAAGTCATTTCACCGCTTCTTTCCCGATGTCGGGTTTTTGTACTCAATCAACTTTCAGAAACAGAACTGAACAGTATTGTTGATCGAGGACTTGCATTCCTCAAAAAAACTATTAAAGATGATGCAAGGGCCTTTTTACTTCAAATTGCCAATGGTGACGCCAGGATATTGCTAACAATTCTCGAAATTGCATTTCAACTACGCTCAATTCCGGGAATCAAAGTATCAAACAATATCAGTATCTCTCATATTGAAGAGGCGGCGCAGAAGAAGATGCTTCAATACGATCGCGTTGGCGAAGAACATTACAACACCATCAGCGCATTCATTAAAAGCATGCGCGCAAGCGATGTGGATGCGGCCATCTACTATTTAGCCCGCATGGTTGCAGCAGGTGAAGACCCATTATTTATAGCAAGGAGAATGGTCGTGTTTGCGTCAGAAGATATTGGCATGGCACAGCCCACAGCGCTTGTCGTTGCCAATGAAGTCTTTGGTGCCTGTCATGAAATTGGGTATCCGGAATGCCAGGAAAATTTAGCTCATGGCGTGGTTTATTTGGCTTTAGCAAAAAAGGATAGATCTGCATATGATGCCTACATGGATGCTCTTGCTGATGTGAAAAAATATGGCAATCTGCCGATTCCATTGCCCATTCGTAACGCACCGACGAAACTCATGAAAGAATTGGGTTATGGCAAAGGCTATGAAAAGTACCCCACGGAAAGTTTGTTACCTGATAAAATAAAAGGGAAGAAGTATTTTGAAAAGCCCGCCTAAGCTTGCTTTGCGACTTTTGGGTACTATTTCCGCCAGAGGCGGACAGGCAGTACACGTCGCAAAGAGCGCTTGAGCGGCGGGTCTAAGAAACGCTAAGTCTCGAAGACTTGACAAGCGTTTCTAAGAGGAGGTGAACGAATCATGGATATACAAATTGGCAAAATCACGCATTATTACGATAAAATCGGAGTTGCTATCGTTGAGGTAAAAAATCAGACGTTGAAAGTGGGCGATAAGGTGAAAATTTCAGGACACGACAAAGAATTTACCCAAGAAGCATCATCTCTGCAGGTAGAGCATCAAAAAGTTTCCGAGGTTGGTCCAGGAGAAACTGCCGGTATGAAAGTAGAAAAACCGGTAAAAGTGGGCGACGTGGTGTATTTAATCGAAAAATAATATATTAAGTTTCTATGAAACGGGAACTATCAGCCGGGGGTGTTATTGTTCGAAAAAAGGGAAGGGAGTGGCATGTGCTTCTCGTAAGAGACATGAATGGCAATTGGACCTTTCCCAAAGGTCTCGTGGAAAAAGGAGAAGATACCCTCACTTGTGCCAAACGAGAAATTGCTGAAGAAGTGGGTATGACGAATATTACGTTGCTTAAGTCACTTACGCCAATCCGTTATCTCTATCAACGGAATGGCTTGATTAGTAAGACAGTGCAATACTTCCTCTTTACGTTTGACGGCAATGAAGTTCCCACGGCTCAAACAGAAGAAGGAATTAGCGAGGTGCAATGGAGACCATTTAATGAAGCAATAAAAACTATTGGATACTCAAAAACAAACAAGAAACTCCTTGAAGAGACTCAGGATATTCTTCAAAAACGACAATAACTATGCAACTTGAAAAGGCGCCAGATGTTGAGAAGTTTATTAAACGCGTTCTTCCGCATTTGCCGTTTGATCATATCAATGCCAAACGAATTTTCTGCATGAGAAGTTACAAGGCAACCAGCCGGGCGCGGGCACGAATATGGAGTTTCCCGAAAATCTGGCAGATGGCATTAAACTCGCCGGCTTATTACGTGATAGAAGTTTTGTCGCACCATTTCGATCATTTATCAGACGATGATAAGACGCGCGTCATCA
Organism: Candidatus Gottesmanbacteria bacterium; assembly: GCA_016182725.1. Lineage (GTDB taxonomy): Bacteria > Patescibacteriota > Microgenomatia > UBA10105 > UBA927 > JACPFZ01. The sequence continues at coordinate 22,606 of JACPFZ010000019.1, read as the reverse complement.
TCCATGAGCTTATGCATATCCCCAAAAATTTCTCCGGTGCACTGGTCCCGCATCGCGGGAGACACAAACGCATTGATCACCGAACGGTGGAGACATTGTTTCAAACGTATAAAACATTTTCTGAAAACAAAAAAATGAAGACAAATAAAACAAAAAGGTAAGGAAGATTTGTTATCATGTTCTAGAACATCGAAACATTTGTTTTATGATTATTATTCTTCATGGAGACAATATTGAAGCGTCCCGACAAGAATTAAATCAACTCAAATTGCAGGCGAAAGGGAAAGAAATCCGCCAGCTTGAGGGGAAAGGCCTTGACGCAACAATGCTTACGCAAGCACTGGAATCCTCATCGCTATTTGGTGGCGATACACTGGTAGTTATTGAACATCTGTTCACTAGTTTAGGGAAAAAAATTTCGCAGATCAAAGAAGCCGCAACAAAGATTGCAAGTACGTCGGCAGATGTCATTATTTGGGAAGAAAAAGAAGTGGGAAAAACGGTTCTGGACAATGTAGGAAAAAATGTCAATATCCGATTATTTAAGACGCCAGTCATCATTTTTAAGTTTCTTGATGCCATAAAGCCCAACAATGCGAACGTTCTCTTATCTTTCTATCAACAAGCAGTCTCCATTGATGCGCCGGAACTTATTTTCACGATGATGGTGCGTAGGCTTCGTCAACTCCTTATGCTTGCCGGAGGTGCAACTCCAGACGGATTACAAGGGTGGCAGGCAAAAGGTTTGACAAACCAAGCGCGGTTCTTTACCATGAATAAGCTCCTCGGTATGCACAAAAAACTTCTGGACATGGAATATTCCCTCAAAACCGGTTCTTCGCCGTTTACTTTGCGCCAACTCATTGAACAATTTCTCATAGAACTATGATGGATCTTTCTATTTTCAAAGACTACGATATCCGCGGCACCTACCCCAATCAGATAAACGGTGAAGTTGCGGCTGCGATTGCTCACGCCATTGTTCGTAAATTTCAACCCAAGACTGTTGCTATGTGTCGAGACATGCGGCTTTCGGGACAGGAGCTACGAGATAGTTTCGTTACCGTTTTTACCTCTCTAGGCATTGACGTTGTTGATGTGGGAGTTGTGGGAACGGAAATGCAGTATTATGTTGCAGGTACGTACTCCCATGATTTAGTGCTGATGATTTCTGCATCGCATAATCCTCCGGAATATAACGGTCTGAAACTTGTTACGAAAGGTCCAATTGCCGTAACGAGCGATAGCGGGCTTTACGAGGTGCGTGATTTGATTGCGCAAGGACCTCTTGCCGCTGCAGCAGCTGCGGGAAAAGTAACGAATCTTGATGTAATGGAAGAGTGGCGTAAAAAAGTTGTTTCGCTTATTGATCCGTCGGTTCTCAAACCGTTATCTGTTGTTGTGGATGCAGGAAACGGTATGGCGGGGAAATTAGTCTCTAAAGCATTCGAAGGATTACCAATGAAGATTACACCCCTGTATTTTGAACTTGATGGACATTTCCCAAATCATGTGCCGAACCCCTTGATTGAAAAAAATACCGCAGATCTCAAAAAGAAAATTGTAGAAATTAGTGCAGATGTGGGCTTGACATTTGATGGAGATGCTGATCGAATGTTTTTGGTTGATGATAAAGGACGGATGGTATCCGGCACGATTACCACGGCCATCCTGGCAAAATATATTTTAAAGAAGCACCCTGGGGAACTGATTCTTTATAATGCCATTTGCGGGAGGATTGTTCCAAAAATTATTGAAGAAAATGGTGGGAAAAGCAAACGGGTACGCGTCGGTCACAGTTATATTAAAACTTACATGCGCGAAACCGGCGCGATATTTGCGGGAGAACATTCCGGACATTATTACTTCCGTGATTACTTTTTAGCAGAAAGCGGTGTGCTGACTGCTCTTATGGTATTGTCGCTTTTGAGTACACAAGAAAAAAAATTGTCGCAACTCGTTGATGAGCTTGATGTATATCCGGCAAGTGGTGAAATTAATTTTATTGTTTCTGATATTCCTGCGGTCGTTGATGCTATTCGAAAAGGTTTTTCTGATGCGGTTTCCAAGGATGAAATTGACGGCATCAGTGCTTGGTACAAAGACTACTGGTTTAATGTGCGGGCGTCAAAAACCGAACCCTTACTCCGTCTTAATGTTGAGGCAGATACAAAGGAAATTTTGGATAGCAAGACGAGAGAATTGGTAGCGAAAATAGAATCATTGGGAGGAAAAAGATCCTCCTAATCTTTCCATTCGCCTTACCTACAGTCTGCGGCATGGGGAGGTCAAGGATTACGCCCAAAACCATTGGTGCGCTTTACCGCAAAAATATTAAGGTGCCATATGAAATTTGTGAAGATTATAAAGTGCCGGGATACGTCAATAGCGACTCGCTGGTTATACTTTCCTCGTATTCCGGTTCGACAGAGGAAGTATTGTCTAGCGGTCAGGATGCCTTAAGAAAAGGCGCAAAGCTTGCCGGCATTATGCAAGGCGGTGTCATTGGTAACTTCCTTAAGGAGCAGAAAGCGCCTGCATATTTTTTCGATGCGAAGTTTAACCCGTGTGGCCAGCCGCGGATAGGTGGCGGTTACCTGCTTATGGGTCATGCGGGACTTCTCAAAGCATTAGGCCTTGCCGAGATAAACGAAAAAGAGCTCCTGGGAGCAATTGATTTTGTGCGGGAAGTTGGGAAAAAGTATGCAGCTTCTGTTCCTGAGTCAACGAATCCGGCAAAACAGCTCGCGCGGTTTCTCAAAGACAAACACCCATTCATCATTACTGCGGAATTCTTAAGAGGGTTTGGTAACGGGTTTGCCAACCAGATCAATGAGACGGCAAAAATGATTTCCGATTATCGGTATATCCCAGAACTTAATCATCACTTGCTGGAAGGGCTCACCTATCCGGATACCCTGCACCAAAACGGCGTGTTTGTCTTTTTCCTGTCTCATTGTTATAGCGAGCGGGTCAAGAAGCGATTTGGAATTACGAAGGAAGTGGTAGAAAAGCAACACGTCGCGACCCACGAGATCACACTTACTGGTCCAGATAAACTATCTCAAGTTCTTGAAGCATTTACCCTGGCGAGCTTCACGACCTACTATATGGCCATGCTCTATGATACTGACCCCGTTGCCATTCCCTGGGTTGATTACTTCAAAAAAGAACTTACCAAATCCTAGTTGCGGTGGAACGTAAAATTCTCCATACTATATCTATGGTAAAGAAGTTTGTCGTGTGGTTTAAAGACGTTGACAAAGAAGACGTAGGAACGGTTGGCGGAAAGGGAGCAAATTTAGGGGAAATGACAAAAGCAGGATTCCCTGTGCCGAATGGGTTTATTGTTACGGCAGATGCGTACTATCTGTTTCTGGAAGAGAATGCACTTCGTGAAAAAATTAGAGCACTCCTTGAAAACCTGGACGTTTCGCACAGCAAGTCGCTCGACGCAGCGGCAAGAAAAATTCAGCACATTATCACTCACTCTCATTTTCCGAGAGAAATTTCCCGCGAAATTATTGATGCATATTTTAAGCTTGGGAAAAATCTTCTTGTCGCCGTCCGTTCTTCCGCCACCGCCGAGGACCTTCCGACCGCATCATTTGCTGGTCAACAGGCAACGTTTCTTAACGTCCGCGGTGAGGCAAATCTTATTGAAAAAGTGAAAGAGGCATGGGCGAGTTTGTTTACCGCTCGCGCTATTTTTTATCGGGAAACGCAAAAATTCGATCATTTTAAAGTAGGGATTGCCGTGCCGGTGCAAAAAATGGTGGCAGCTGATGCCTCCGGAGTACTCTTCACCGTTGATCCAGTAACGAACGATAAAAGAAAGCAGATAATCGAGGCAATTTATGGTTTAGGAGAACTTATCGTTCAGGGCGCAGTAACGCCGGATCACTATGAAGTAGATAAGCAAAGCAATGAGATTACGGTAAAACACGTAGAGTCGCAAGAAAAAATGATGGTAAAAAAAGATCATGAAAACCGCATCGTTGCTGTAGCAGCAAAAGAAGCAAAACGACAAAAAATTACCGATGATGAAATACGCTCCCTCGCGAGTCTCGGGAAAAGACTTGAACATCACTACTATTTTCCGCAGGATGCAGAGTGGGCCATAGAAAATGGTCATATACACCTTGTGCAGACTCGTCCTGTCACGACCACGGGACAAAAAATTGGAAATTGGAAATTGGAAATTGGAAATTCACGAGCCTTGCTCGTGCGGGGTGATCCCGCAAGTCCGGGTATGGCGTCCGGACCGGTGAAAATACTTTCTTCCGCCAAAGAGATTCATAAAATTTCTTCCGGTGATGTATTGGTTGCCGAACAAACGAATCCTGATTATGTTCCTGCGATGAAAAAGGCTGTTGCTATAGTGACTGAGCGCGGCGGGCGCACATCACATGCAGCCATTGTATCTCGAGAATTAGGAATTCCTGCGGTCGTCGGTGCCCAGAGAGCGAGAAAGGTATTGCGCGATGGAATGGTCGTTACCGTCAATGGGTCAGCAGGAGAAGTGTACAAAGGATCACAAGGAATTACGAATTACGAATTACGAATTACGAATGAAAAACCAAAAGAAAAAATAAAAACGGCAACGAAGGTATATGTAAATTTAGCTCAGCCAAGCCGCGCAAAAGAGGTGGCAAAAATGAATACCGATGGGGTGGGGTTGCTCCGAGCCGAATTTATGATGGCAGAAATAGGTATTCATCCCAAGAAAATTATCGAAGATCGAAAACAAAAAATGTTCATTGACACATTGAGTGAACATTTGGAAACATTTTGTACTCAATTTAACCCAAAACCAGTCATGTACAGAGCAAATGATTTTAAAACCAATGAGTATCGCAACTTGACTGGTGGTAAAGCATTTGAGCCGGAAGAAGCCAATCCCATGCTGGGATTCCGGGGGGCTAGCCGCTACATTGCAGATCCGGCAGTATTTGAACTAGAACTTGAGGCTATAAAGATGGTCCGCAATAAGATAGGGCTTAAAAATTTATGGCTGATGATTCCTTTTGTTCGTACTCCAAAAGAACTTTTGGAAGTGAAAAAGATTGTTGCGGGCAGTGGACTTCTGCGCTCACCATCGTTTAAGCTTTGGATGATGGTAGAAATACCGACGAACGTTATTCGCCTGCAAGATTTTCTTGAGGTAGGTATCGATGGAGTTTCCATTGGTTCTAATGATTTGACCATGCTTCTGTTGGGAACGGACCGAGACAACAGTGACGTTGCTCATGATTTTTCTGAACTTGACCCTACTGTTTTGTGGGCTATGGAACATGTAGTACGAACGTGTGCGAAGAAAGGGGTTACTTCTTCTATCTGTGGTCAAGCTCCGTCTGACTACCCGGAACTTATAGAAAAGCTCATATCCTGGGGAATAACCAGTGTTTCCGTCAATCCGGATGCTATTGATCACGTGCGCCAAACGGTCTTTGAAGCGGAAAAAAAGGTAGTAGGAAAAAAATAGAAATATGGATTCCAAGATTTATTCCGTTCATGCAGGAGAAATTCTTGACTCTCGCGGTACTCCGACTATTGAGACTACGGTGGTTTTAGACAGCGGCTATCGGGGAACCGCATCTATGCCCGCAGGAGCCAGTATTGGAAAATACGAAGCGATGGAACTGCGCGACGGAGATCCAAAACGCTACGGCGGCATGGGCGTTCTTAAGGCGGTAAACAATGTTAATACTGTCATTGGTTTAAAACTCAAAAACATGGACGCGGAAAACCAAGGGCTTATTGATAAAACCATGGTGGATTTGGACGGGACGCCGAATAAGTCGAAACTTGGCGCAAACAGCATATTAAGTGTATCTCTCGCAGTAGCAGTAGCAGCTGCCAATCATAAGCGTATGCCTTTATATAAATATCTCAATATGTTATTTGGCGGATCGCTTCCTACTTCTATTGAGCGTATGCCTACGCCGACATTTAATGTGATCAACGGTGGCAAGCACGGCGCAGGAAACTTGGATTTTCAGGAATTTCATGTCGTACCGGCGACCAACAAACCCTATCACGAAGCATTGGAAATCGGAGAAGAAATTTATCAATCCATTAAAAAAATTTTAACCTACAGGAATGCGGTGCATTCTATTGGTGATGAGGGCGGTTTTGCGCCAAATTTGTTTACCAATCTTGATGCACTGGAGATTGTAATTGAAGGTATTCGTCAGACCCCGTATAAGTTTGGCGTTGACGTGTTTCTTGGATTAGATGTCGCAGCGAGTTATTTCAAAACGGACCGGGGATATCAGATCAAGGATCGTCCGCTTGCGTTTAGCACCAAAGAATTCATTGAATATTTCAGAGATCTTCATGCAAAATATCGGCTACTGCTTCTTGAGGACCCGATTGAAGAAGATGATTGGGCGAATTGGACAGAAATTACGAAACTTTTGGGAGCAGACATGCTCATTGTAGGTGATGATCTTTTAGCGACCAATCCCAAACGCTTAGAAAAAGCCATCGCTGAAAAGGCATGTTCGGCGATACTTCTCAAACCCAATCAAATTGGGACCCTTTCGGAATTTTTAGCAGTCGTGGTGGTAGCAAAGAAACATGATATGAAAACTATCGTATCGCACAGAAGTGGGGAAACCAACGATACATTTATTGCGGATCTTGCCGTTGCTATTCAATCAAGCTATGTAAAATTTGGAGCACCTGCCAGGGGTGAACGTGTGGCAAAATACAACCGATTACTGCAGATAGAATCAGAAATATTTCCTCAAAAATAAAAGTATGCCAAAACCCGTTGTTCTTATCGTGCTTGATGGGTGGGGAATTGCGCCACCGGGTCCGGGAAATGCTATCTCTTTAGCCAAACTTATCCACATTCCCCGTTACTGGGTATCGTATCCCCATACGGAACTTGTCGCTTCGGGTGAAGCGGTTGGCTTGCCTGCTGGTGAAGATGGAAATACCGAAACAGGACACATCAACATCGGGGCCGGCAGAATTGTCTACCAGGATCTCCCACGCATTAATATGGCCATCGCAGATGGTTCATTTTACAAAAATGAGGCATTTATTGGTGCCTTGCGGTACGCCACTTCCCATAGGTCGAATCTTCACATTATGGGGCTTATCGGTGATGGCGGGGTGCACAGCAACCGTGAACATCTCTATGCACTTTTGGAACTTATCAAACGCCAGGGATGCGACTGCGGTGTTTATCTGCATCTGTTTACTGATGGTCGAGACAGCCCGCCCAATGCTGCCAGCCGTTTTTTGGCGGAAGCAGAAGAGAAGCTTGCACACATTGGCGTAGGGAAAGTCGCGACCATTATGGGCAGATACTACGCCATGGATCGAGATGGCCGGTGGGAACGGACGCAAAAGGCGTACGAGGCATTAACACAGGTTCCTCCTCTGACTGCTCCATCAGCCAAAGCTGCGGTAACCCAAGCGTATGCGGCAAAAAAAACTGATGAATTTATTGAGCCGACGGCAATTTTAGACCCAACGGGCAAACCGTATCCGCGCATTGCCAATCACGATGCCGTCATATTTTTCAACTTTCGCATTGATCGCCCCAGGCAATTGACGCACGCCTTTGTCCTTGCCGATTTTGAAACCCGTGGTGGCACTATTTCATTTGATCCCTATGCCGTCAAGTATTATCACAAACATATTATAGAGATTGACAGCAGAACGAAGCCATTCACGCGGTCTGTCGTTCTTCCTAATTTATTTTTCGTCACCATGACTGAGTATGAACGAAACCTCCCTTGCACGATTGCGTTTCCGCCACAAGTGGTGAAGATGCCGCTAGGGAGAGTGTTTGCCGACAATAATCTTCGTCAGCTACGGCTTGCAGAAACGGAAAAAGAGCGATTCGTGACGTACTACTTTAATGGCATGCGAGAAGACCCCTTTTTCGGCGAAGACCACTTGATTGTACCATCACCAAAGGTAGCGACGTATGACCTAAAGCCGGAAATGAGCGCATTGGAGTTGACAGAAAAACTTCTTGATCGGCTGTCTATTGCTGTGTATTCATTTATGGTTATTAATTTTGCCAATCCGGACATGGTGGCGCATACAGGCAATATCGCATCTGCGATCCGTGCGTGTGAAGTTACGGATAGTTGCGTGGGAAGAATTGTTCCCGAGGTGTTAGCAAGAGAAGGCACTTGCATCGTTACAGGAGATCATGGTAACGTGGAAGAGATGCTTGGACCCAATGGTGAAATGGACACCGAGCATAGCACGTTTCCGGTACCATTTATTATGATTGACCATATTTTTGATAATTATCCTCAAACACTGCCTTCTGGAAAACTTGCTGATATCGCACCAACGATTTTGGCCCATCGCCATATGCAAATTCCTACAGAAATGACGGGCAATAATTTATTGATTGATGTCCTACCTTCACACTAAAAATTTTGTAATTTATGAATGAATATGAAGTAAATTTTATGAAATTACAAATTTCAACAAAATTTTCAGTATAAAGGAGGTAGACCATGAAAACCACGCTTTCTCTCATAAAAGCAGACACTGGATCTGTCGGCGGCCACAACAGGCCTAGTGAGGCGATGGTTGCGATGGCCAAAGAGCGTCTCGCAGACGCAGTCAAGAGCGGTCTTTTAAGCGACGGTCGTGTAACTTTTACGGGCGATGACATCGCCCTCCTCATGGTGCATACGTATGGGGTGGATCACGCTGACATTCACAAGTTTGCCTGGGATACCTTTGTAGAAACCACCAACATTGCCAAAAGTCAGGGACTCTACGGCGCAGGGCAGGATCTGTTGAAAGACGCATTTTCCGGCAACGTTCGCGGTATGGGGCCCGGGTCCTGCGAAGTGGAATTTGAAGAGCGTCCGGCTGAACCATTTATTGTGTTTGCCGGCGACAAATGCGGACCCGGTGTATTTAATTACCCATTATTCAGCTGTTTTGCCGACCCGTATCACAATGCGGGTTTACTTCTTGCTCCGGAAATGCACGCCGGTTTTACGTATAACATTATGGACGTCAATTATACAGAGGCGGACAAAGTCATTACACTGAAAGTTCCCCAGGATTACTACGACATCGCAACACTTCTGCGCGACCCGAACCGCTATGTCATCGAAAGCGTAGTGGAGAATGCCGGCGGGCTGACTGCTGCTGTTGCGTCAACAAGTAGACTTCACAATATCGCCGGTAAGTATGTGGGGAAAGACGATCCGGTGGCCATAGTCCGCAGCCAAAAAATGTTTCCGTCAACAGGCGAAATTCTTTCCCCATGGGCGCGGGCACACTACACGCTCGGCGACAATCGGGGATCGCATCATGTAGCAGTGATGCCGGTTGTTCAAAACTCGATTATTTCCTTTTTTGACGGGCCAACGATTGTGTCTGCCGCCGGATACTGCGTGCATGAAGGGAAACTAACGGAATCCGTAGATTTATTTGACCAGCCATTCTGGAATCATATTCGTGACAAAGCAGCGCGGAAAACCCTGGAGCTTCGCGACCAGGGATTTTTCAATCCTGCGATGGGGCCGCATGATGAAATGGAATACACCGGCGTGGTGGAAAACCTTAAGCGCTTGGATGCAAAGTTTGTGACGCGGAGTCCCAAAAAATGAAGGTTGAGACGTATAAAAAAACGGTAAAAGATCTCGAACCAGCGCCTAACCTCGAGAACTACGAAGAGACGTACCGAACCTTCGACTGGAAATTTGTTCGCAAAGAATTAGACTGGTTTGACGGGAAAATAAACGCTGCGTATAACGCGGTGGATCGTCATCTTCAGACTTGGCGGAAAAACAAAATTGCCTTGTATTGGGAAGGGGAAGACGGCAGCGAGTCTAAGTTTACGTTTGAAGAATTAAGTCTTCTTTCCAATAAAGTCGGCAATGTCCTCAAGGAGGTAGGGGTTGAGCGCGGCGATCGGGTATTTATTTTCCTTCCCCGTATTCCAGAGTTGTACTTCTCTTTTTTAGGTATTTTGAAAATCGGCGCCATTGCCGGCACGCTCTTTAGTGCGTTCCAAGAGAAAGCATTGGAAGACCGACTCGTTAACAGCGAGACAAAAGTGCTTATTACCAATAAAGAGTTAAAAGAGCGCGTGGACAAAGTTCGTCGCCATCTTCCCCATCTTGCCCATATCCTTGTTGTTGACTCCGAAGAATTTGGGAAATCTCTGGAAAAAGCTAGTGACGAGTTATCCGTTGCGCACATGGATCCGGATGAGTACGCATTTATGCTCTATACATCAGGAACGACGGGTAAGCCCAAAGGCGTCGTTCACACGCATCGGGCGATTTTACAGCAATACATGACGGCAAAGTGGGTACTGGATTTGAAAGACGATGACACCTATTGGTGCACGGCGGATCCCGGGTGGGTGACGGGTATTGCGTACGAAATTTTAGGAAGCTGGTCAGTCGGAGTCAGTGCTTTTGTCTACGCGGGTCGGTTTGATCCCCCCAAATGGTACCAGCTTTTGGAGAAGTACAAAATAACCGTGTGGTATACGGCGCCCACAGCAATCCGGATGCTGATGGCACAAGACGGCGAGCTCCTCAAAAAATTTGACTTACGTAACTTAAGGTACCTATGTTCTGTTGGGGAACCTTTAAATCCAGAAGCGATTAAATGGAGCATTAAAACACTCGGCATGCCCTTCCACGACAACTGGTGGCAGACGGAAACCGGCGGTATTTGCATAGCTAATTACCGCTGTATGGATATTAAAATCGGCTCCATGGGCAAACCAATCCCCGGTGTGGTTGCCGCAATTGTTGATGATGACGGAAAAGAAGTCGGAATAAATAAAGAGGGAAACATTGCTTTGCGGCCAAAGTGGCCGTCCATGATGAAAACGATCTGGCGCAGACCCCAAAAATATCAATCATACTTTATCAGAGGCCTGGCTCGCCATGAGCGAGGAGCGAAGCGACGAGTCGAATGGTACATAACCGGAGATCGCGGATGGAAAGATACAGACGGCTACTTTTGGTTTATTGGAAGGGCTGATGACGTCATCAAAACCTCCGGAGAGCGGGTAGGGCCGTTTGAGGTGGAATCAGCCCTTGTCGAGCATCCTGCAGTGGTAGAGGCAGGGGTGATCGGCAAACCCGATCCCATGCGAGGGGAAATAGTCAAAGCGTTTGTGGTGTTAGAAAAGGGTTATCAAGAAAAAACAAAACGTGAGAAAGATCAACTCATTGGTGAACTTCAAGAATACGTAAAGAAGCATCTCGCCGGTCATGCGTATCCGCGGGAAATCGAGTTTATTGATAAACTTCCCAAAACCCGCTCCGGTAAAATCATGCGCAGGATTTTAAAAGCCAAAGAAATGGGCCTCCCCATCGGCGATACATCAACGCTGGAGGAGTACTAAAAAAATTTATCTCGTTCCCAAGGTGTGTAAGGAACCACACCTCTAAGGTGTGAGACTTTTGACAATTCGGAATAGTAGAACGAATTCTCCCTTGGGTATTTGAAAATAGGTAATAGCTTCTGAGATCTTCCCGCGCCAGAGTTCTTCGTGTACCTTGGTCAGTTCTCGAGCCACCACAATAGCAATATCGCCAAAAACTTCCTTCATATCCAAAAGAGTCTGTATAAGTTTATGCGGTGCACAGTAAAAAATAATTGTTGGGTTTTGTTCTAATGTTTTAAAACATTGAAACAGGTTGCCAAAAAGTTTGGTGCGGTGGGATTGTTTTTCGGGTGGGTAACCCAGAAACATAAACGGTTGCGGAGGGAGTCCCGAACTTGTGAGTGCCGCAAGAATAGCTGACGGGCCGGGAATACTCACCACGGGTATGCCTCGCTTGATTGCCTCGCGGACCAGAACAAAACCCGGATCGGAAATAAGCGGCGTCCCTGCGTCACTGACAAGTGCGACGGTTTTTCCCTCGTCTAACCACTCCATCACTTGAGGCGTTCCATTTTGCTCCATTTGCTCATCGAATCGAACGAGGTGTTGTGCTCGTCGGATTTTAAGTTCTCTAAGAAGTAAACCCGTTCGCCGCGTATCCTCAGAGAGGATCATATCGGCATCGGTGAGGGCCTTCGTCGCGCGGATCGTGATATCTTCAAGATTCCCGATTGGGGTTGACACAAGATAGAGCGTTCCCATACAATCCTGTATTATAGCATTATGCCGACCATCGAACTTCTCCTTAATCCCGAACTTCTTATTAAAACCCTAGGACTTATCGGGGTATTTGCCGTACTTTTTGCTGAATCCGGGTTATTTTTTGGCTTTTTTCTGCCAGGAGACAGTCTTTTGTTTACAGCTGGTGTGTTGGCATCGCAGGGACTTATCAATTATCCGATACTTCTCGTCATTACGTTTCTTGCGGCGGTATTAGGAGATAATGTCGGCTATTGGTTCGGGGAAAAAGTCGGCGTGAAGCTCTTCAAACGTGAGGATTCGCGATTTTTTAAAAAACATCACCTGTTGGATGCACAAAAATTTTACACCAAGCACGGGAGTAAAACGATTGTCCTGGCAAGATTTGTGCCATTTGTCCGTACCTTTGCTCCGATTGTCGCTGGTGTCGCAAAAATGCCATATCGCACATTTTTGCTTTTTAATATTTTAGGAGGACTACTGTGGGCAGTCGGCATTGCATCCCTCGGGTTTTTTCTTGGCAATGTTCCGTTTGTAAAGCACAACTACGAAATCGTGATATTTTTGATCGTCTTCGGATCACTCCTTCCGGTGGTTTTGCATTTCGTGGGAAGCAAAGAACAACGGCAAAAATTAGTAAGCCGCGTAAAAAAACTTTCAAAAATTAAATTCTTCAGGAACTGTATTTTCGGATAAGCCCCACGACTCGGCCTTGAATTTTGACATGGGTGGTAAAAATGGGTGCCATGTGTGCATTGGCCGGCATGAGTTTAATGCGGTCTTTCTCAAAATAAATGCGCTTGAGAGTCGCTAAACCATTCGGCAGGAGCGCAACGACGATATCTCCATTTTGTGCATCCTGCTGGTGCTGGATCACGACGTAGTCGCCATCAAAAATACCGTCTTCGATCATGGAGGCGCCCTTGACCTGCAACACATATCCTGCTTTTTTATCCGAAAGCATTCCAGGAGCAACCGTTAGGTAAAAGTTTGGATCCGTGTAGGGCTCAAGCGGTGCGCCTGCGGCAATGTAGCCCATGACCGGCAGCTCCACGCTGCCCATGCCCGCGGTGTTGCGAAAATGATCACTAACCACTTCCAGGCCTCGCGCCGTACCGTCCAGTTTTTTAATAAAACCTTTTATCCGAAGTCTATCTACATGTTCGTGGACAGTTGCCGGAGAATTAATATTCATGGCTTGGCCGATTTCTTTCAGTGTCGGAGCATACCCATAGCGCTGAATAAATTGGCTGACAAAATCGAGGAGTTGGCGTTCGCGTGGATAAAGAATAGGCGGCATGATAAAATCAGTATTACAAATAATACCCGAAGTGTCAATATACTTAAATAATCTCTAAATAGATCAAATAGAAACAAAAACCGAATGAAACAATTTAAACTTTCTTCACCGTTTCAACCTAGCGGCGACCAGCCCGAAGCGATTACGTCGCTTCTGCGTTATGCGCAAAAAGGATTGGGGGAACAAGTGCTTTTAGGGGTCACCGGAAGCGGCAAGACGTACACTATGGCTGCCGTGATTGCCAGACTCAACCGACCGACTCTCGTCATTTCTCACAACAAAACTCTTGCGGCGCAACTTTATCAGGAATTTCGGGACTTTTTTCCAAAAAATGCAGTTTCCTATTTTGTTTCGTACTACGATTATTACCAGCCAGAAGCATACGTCCCACAGACGGACACCTATATTGAAAAAGAGACGGAAATTAACGAGGAGATTGATAAACTGCGGCTTGCGGCAACGACGAATCTCCTCACTCGGCGCGACACCATCGTTGTTGCTTCAGTTTCCTGCATCTATAACATCGGCTCGCCACGGGAGTACGGACATTTTGTATTGGAACTGGCAACCGGTATGAAAGTTGCCCGTCAAAGCATTTTTACCCGTTTGGTGCAACTTCAGTACGAGAGAAGTGACTACGGCTTTCACAGAGGCACCTTCCGTGTACGGGGGGAAACCATTGATCTTTTTCCTGCCTATGAGGATACCGCAATCCGTATGGTGGTTTCTTCCGACAAATTGGAAAAATTAGTCAAATTAGATCCGATGACGGGAAAAACCATAGAAGTCCTTTCCGGCATCATGATTTATCCGGCTAAGCACTACATGACTGACCCCGTGCGCCACAAAAGCGTGTTTGTACAAATTCGCGACGATTTGGCAAAACAAATTACACGTTTCAAAGATCAGGGGAAAATGCTGGAGGCCCATCGCATTGAACAACGCGTCAATTATGACCTTGAGATGATCCAGGAGATGGGGTACGTCAACGGCATTGAAAACTATTCACGGTACTTTGACGGACGAAATCCCGGTGATCCTCCATACACACTTTTGGATTACTTTGGCGAAGCAGCGGGTGATGACTGGCTCCTGTTTATTGATGAGTCTCATATGAGCCTCCCGCAGATTCGCGGTATGTATAACGGCGACCGCAGCCGCAAACAAACACTCATTGATTATGGATTCCGGCTGCCCGCAGCATTGGATAACCGGCCACTGCGCTTTGAGGAATTTCTCCGCCAGATTCCCAAAAGCTGCGTCTATGTTTCGGCAACGCCTGACCAGTGGGAACTGTCGCGCGGACCAGTGACGCAACAACTCGTGCGACCCACCGGGCTTATTGACCCGAAGGTGAGTGTTCGCCCCACAAGCGGACAAATTGATGATCTTACGGGTGAAATCACCAAGCGCGTGGAGAAAAAAGAGCGGATACTGGTAACCACGCTCACCAAACGTATGGCAGAGGATTTATCCAGGTTTTTGGAAGAACGCGGCATCAAGGTACATTACCTTCATGCGGATATTCAGACACTGGAGCGATCAGATATCCTGGCTGATCTGCGTAAAGGAGCATACGATGTGGTTGTCGGCATCAATCTTTTACGCGAGGGCTTGGATCTTCCGGAAGTTTCTCTAGTTGCTATTTTGGATGCGGATAAGGAGGGATTTTTGCGCAGTCGCACGAGTCTCATACAGACCATGGGACGGGCAGCTCGCCATGTGTCCGGCGAAGTCATTTTCTATGCGGACGTTATGACGAATTCCATGAAAGATGCCATTGCGGAAGGAGAACGGAGACGCGAAATTCAACTCGAATTCAATAAAAAACACGGCATTACGCCGAAAAGTATCAAAAAACCCATCCGGGAGCGGCTGGTGGAGAAAGAAATTGAGGAAGAAGAACAGGACGTGCGCCAGATGCTTTCACTCTCTCAAAAAGATTTAGACGCCATGACGCCGAAAGATAAGCTGGAGCTTACAAAGAAACTGGAAAAATCCATGCGGCAGACTGCGCGGGATTTGAACTTTGAACTTGCGGCAAAATTGCGCGACTTCATTTCAACCCTTTGACGTAAACTCTCTTCTCCGTCTATAATACCACTGCCACGCATCCTTGGGTGGTCGTTTTTGCTTGCTATGGATAAGTTAATAATCAAAGGAGCGAGACAACATAATCTAAAGAATATTACACTGGAGCTTCCGAAGAATAAACTCATTGTGTTTACGGGTATTTCAGGTTCCGGCAAGTCTTCACTTGCGTTTGATACCATCTATGCCGAAGGGCAACGCAGATACGTGGAGTCGCTTTCTTCCTACGCCAGGCAGTTTTTAGGCGTTATGGACAAGCCGGATGTAGACAATATCGAAGGATTGTCACCGGCAATTTCGATTGATCAAAAATCTACCTCGCATAACCCGCGCTCAACCGTGGGGACCGTAACGGAAATATATGACTATCTGCGGCTTTTGTTTGCGCGCATAGGGCATCCCCACTGCCCCAATTGTGGCCGTGAAATAAGCAGACAGTCTCCGCAGCAGATTGTAGAGCAAATGTTAAAACTTGCAAAAAACCAACTGGAGACCCATGGTATCAAGCAATACCGTTTTGCTCTCCTTTCTCCTGTTGTCCAAGACAGAAAAGGTGAATTTTCCGGGCTTTTCGATAATCTAGCCGCCAAAGGGTATCGACAGGTGCGCGTGGACGGAAAAATTATTAATGTGGATGAAGATATTCTGCTTATTAAAACCAACAAACACTCAATTGATGTCGTCGTTGACAAAATAAGTATTGATAAAAAAAGCATAAAGGAGCCAATCTTTTACGCAAATCTGCGTTCCCGTATTACTGATGGCATCGAAGGCGCGCTGTCTCTTTCCGACGGGTTGGTCATTGTTGCCGACATTGTAGAGGGCGGATTTACCATCACCGATAAACCAAAAAAATTTAGCGATCACATCTTTTCCGAAAAGTTTGCCTGTCCCATCTGCAACATATCACTTTCAGAAATTGAACCCCGGTCATTTTCTTTTAACTCTCCGCATGGCGCCTGTCCTAGTTGTAGCGGCATCGGGAGTATTCTCACCGTGGATCCCCAGCTCGTCATTAACCCCATTCTTTCCATCAGTGAGGGCGGCATCCTGCCGTTTGCCAGAATGTTTTTCCATGACACCTGGTTTTCCCGTGTGGTAACAACGGCACTGGCCCAGGCAGGCATTGATCCCCGAAAACCTCTGCGTCTCCTTTCACCCGCGCAAAAGGACGTGCTTTTGTATGGAACTGGTGATCGCCTATACCGAGTGAGCGGAACCAATAGGTTCGGTGACGTAACCAGCATAGAAGAGCCGTTTCATGGCGTCGTCAATGAACTCAAAAAGCGCTACCTTGCATCCGAGTCTGATTTTTTGCGGCGAGAAATTGAAAAATACATGCGCGAAGAGATTTGTAGTAGCTGTCGCGGTCAACGACTCAAAAAAGAAAGTTTAACGATAACCATTGACGGGTTTTCTATTGCGGACTGTACGGCCTTGTCTATCAGTGACGCATTTACATGGATAAAACATCTGGAAGAAATGTTATCATGTTCTAGAACATCGAAACATTCTACAGAACAATTATTTTCTAGCGCTGAACAGGCAATTGCCGCTCCGATACTTCGAGAAATTAAAGCACGGCTCCGTTTTCTTAGTGCCGTCGGGCTCGAGTACCTCACACTGGATCGGTCGGCAACAACGTTAGCCGGTGGGGAAGCGCAGCGTATAAGGCTCGCCTCACAGATCGGCTCCGGGCTTTCCGGCGTGCTTTATGTCTTGGATGAACCGTCCATTGGTCTCCACCAACGGGACAACATAAAGCTTATCCATACGCTCCAAATGCTCCGGAATTTGGGGAATACCGTGATTGTCGTCGAGCATGACCGCGAAATGATGGAAGAGGCGGACTGGCTGGTAGACATCGGCCCGGGTGCGGGGGAACATGGTGGCACTATCATTGCGCAGGGAACGGTCGGGGAAATGAAGGGTAACCCCAACTCACTCACCGCACAATACTTAAATGGCACGCGGACGATTACCCGCCCATCTTTAGGTGTGAAGCCACTCCACACCGGGGGTGGAACAGCGAGACATATAGGGTTTGAGAAAGACAGTAATTCGGAATCTTCAGAATCCCTGACAATATATGGAGCAAAGCAAAACAATCTAAAAAACATTGACGTCTCGTTTCCACTAGGCAAATTTATCTGCATTACCGGCGTTTCCGGGTCAGGAAAATCCACGCTTATCGTCGAAACCCTCTATCAGGCACTTTTTAACTATTTTAATCCAACAAGCAGAGTGAAGGCAGGCGCACATGAGCGTATTGACGGGCTTGAGCTTATTGACAAAGTTATCCTCATTGACCAATCACCGATTGGAAGAACACCGCGAAGTAACCCTGCCACGTATACCGGGATTTTCACCCTCATTCGCGACATCTTTAGCCAGTTGCCGGAAGCGCGCCTTCGCGGTTACAAACCCGGAAGATTTTCTTTTAATGTGAAGGGCGGCCGGTGTGAAGCATGCGAAGGCGAAGGCCAAAAAAAAATCGAGATGCAATTTTTGTCTGATATTTATGTGACGTGTGATGTGTGTCACGGTCATCGCTATAATGCAGAAACGCTTGATGTTCACTATCATGGAAAATCTATTGCCCATGTATTGGATATGACGGTTGAAGAAGCGCGGGCATTTTTTGCCAATCATCCCATCTTGGCAGAAAAATTGGCAACAATCCGTGATGTGGGACTAGATTACATTCATTTGGGACAACCAGCCCCAACGCTATCAGGTGGAGAAGCGCAGCGCGTCAAGTTAGCAAGTGAACTCTCACGTCGGGCTACCGGTAAAACAGTATATATCCTGGATGAACCGACGACGGGGTTACATTTTGCCGATTTGGAAAAATTGCTGCAAGTCCTTCATCGCCTAACGGGCTTGGGTAATACCGTTCTCGTCATCGAACACAACCTCGATATTATTAAAAACGCAGACTGGATTATTGATCTGGGACCGGAAGGCGGCGACGCCGGCGGACGGGTAATTGCCAGTGGAATACCTCAGCAAGTTGCTCGGGTAAAAAGTTCCTACACAGGACAGTTTCTCAAAAAGATATTAGAATAAAAAGAGTGAAAAAGATTCTTTATTGGATTATTGGATTATTTGTTTATTGGATTATTTTGCCCCACCCACTGGCGCAGGCGGCAGGAGAGTTTCAGGCAGATTATACCGTTGATTACACGATCTCGCCTGATGGCCGTACTATTGTCACGCAGAATATCAGTCTCACCAATAAGCTTACCAATTTGTATCCTACCAAGTACTCTATACTCATTGATACGGAAAAAATTCGCGATGTCGTGGCCTATGATCGAAAAGGAAATATTCGTCCAACCATCACGCAAAAGAACGGAAAAACAGAAATTGTGCTCGTGTTTAATGACCAAGTGGTAGGGTTAGGGAAAGCGCTTTCGTTTACCTTGCGTTTTGTCAACGAGGACACTGCGCAAAGAAACGGCGCGATTTGGGAAGTCAATGTTCCCGGCGTGGTTTCCGATCCAGACATTGCTTCTTATTTTGTGACCCTTACGGTCCCTAGTAGTTTTGGCCCAAATGCCTACATGAGCCCGTTACCAGCAGATGGGAAACGTTGGAACAAACAGCAGATGATGGCAGGTGGAGTTTCCGCGGCATACGGGTCATTGCAAGCGTTTTCCTTAAACCTTTCCTATTTTCTGCAAAATCCAAACGTTACTCCTATCACCCGCGAGATCGCCCTTCCGCCGGATACGGCGTTTCAAAAAGTGCTGGTGCGCTCTTTGGATCCTAAACCATCCAAAATCTATGAAGACGATGATGGCAACTGGTTGGCCCAGTACAGTCTTGCACCCGGGCAAAAACTCGATATTCAAGCTGCGCTCACGATATTCATCACTATTGCGCCTCAAGATACGTTTGGAAAAACAACGATAGATTCACACGTATACACCAGGCCTCTCAACTATTGGGAAGCTAATGATCCAAAAATCGTGGAGCTTGCCACGACGCTTCGAACGCCCCGGGCCATCTATGACTATGTCGTTAAAACACTTTCGTATGACTACAGTCGTGTCAGC
>JACPFZ010000019.1:1781-2990 GCA_016182725.1 Candidatus Gottesmanbacteria bacterium | reverse complement strand
GTCAGCGGCGCGCCGGTACGAAAAGGTGCCATCGCAGCCTTGGTAAGTCCGCAAAATTCTATCTGTATGGAATTTACGGATTTGTTTGTCGCTCTTGCACGGGCCGCTGGCATTCCTGCCCGAGAAGTAGTTGGGTACGCATACACCACCAATGCGAAATTGCGTCCCCTATCACTCATTGCGGACGTCCTCCACGCCTGGCCGGAGTACTATGATCGCGAGCGCGGTATTTGGGTATCGGTGGACCCTACGTGGGCAAATACTACCCGTGGCGTTGATTACTTTACAAAATTGGACTTTAATCATATTGCCTTTGCTATCCATGGAGCAAAGAGCGATGCACCATACCCCGCAGGGTTTTACAAACGATCAGGAACAAACAGCAAGGATGTTGTGGTGAGTTTTGCCGATATTGCGCCGGAACTTCCGCCGTCCCCTCGGTTAACCGCTACGTTTACTTTGCCAAAAGTACTCCCTGCAGGGCTCACTTCCAAAGGAACATTGATTATTGAAAACCCAAGCGGCGTTGCTGCAAACAATGTGAATGTGGCGGTATCTTCGCCATCGCTTTCGTTTATGCTTACTAGGGAGGGCGGCCGCATTCCGCCATACGGCACGTGGACCATTCCTATCGCCATCACCATAGACAACTTCTTCCGCTTCGAAAAAGCGACCATCGCCTCTACGGTAAACGGCGAGATAAGCAATTACTACGTCGATATTCAACCTGCTATTTTGCTCCTGTTGCCTTTTGGCATTGCCATACTTCTCCTTAGCGTTGGTTTCTGGTATATTCTTGCAAGGAGATCGTTATGGACCCATCGAAGGCGCTAAATTCCATTCCCCAATCTCCCGGCGTATATATCTACAGAGACAAACATGGAACTGTTCTCTACGTCGGTAAAGGGGTGAATCTTTCTCGTCGGGTGAAGCAATATTTCACCCCGCACGCGAAGCGTTGTGGGGAAGAAAAAACGAGACTTCTCGTATCACAAATAGTAGATATTGAAACGATTCCGACGATGAATGAGTTTGACGCACTGCTTTTGGAGGCAAAGCTTATTCGCCAGTATCTTCCGAAGTACAACGTTGTTGCGCGGGACGATAAAAGTCCCATCTATATCCGATTGACCACCGAAGAAACATTGCCGAGAGTTCTGTTTGTGCGCAGGCCGAAAACTGGAACGTTTTTCGGCCCATTTCAATCCG
>JACPFZ010000019.1:0-1733 GCA_016182725.1 Candidatus Gottesmanbacteria bacterium | reverse complement strand
CATGCGAAGCTTGCGAAGGATCGTTCCGTACTGCACGCAAAAGCAGAGGAATGGACGGCCATGTTTCTACACGCATTTGGGATTTTGTCATCCATGTCCATCAGCAATCATGAAGTTATCCGGTGAAAAAAAACGCGCGGCAATGCACCAATATCGCAGAAATATCTTTCGCCTACGGGGTATTCTTGCCGGTAAATCAACACGAATTATCAAAGAAATGGAAAAAGAAATGGGAGAAAAGGCAGTACACAATGAATTTGAAAAAGCAGCAATCCTGCGAAATCAACTGCAGCGCCTTTCAGAAATACTTGAGAGACATTATGACCCAGCACTCTATATGGCAGGGGAAGGAGTAGGAGATATTTTTGCAAAAGAGGAACGTACGCTTGTTTCTGCTCTTTCTTCAGTGTATGTCCATCTTTCCCGTCTTAACCGTATTGAATGTGTAGATATTTCCAATTTAGGGGGTAAACAGGCAGTTGGGTCACTCGTTGTCTTAACAGACGGCCAACCGGACAAATCCCAGTACCGCAAGTTTCGCATTCGGATGCCGAACCGGCCCAACGATGTAGCTATGATTGCGGAAGTATTGCATCGTCGTTTGAATCATCAGGAATGGCCGTACCCGGACTTACTTGTCATTGACGGCGGAAAAGGACAAGTGGGGAGCGTCTTAAACGTACTTAGGGAGCAACACTTGCCCATTCCGGTGATTGGCCTTGCAAAGCAGCGAGAGGAAATTATTGCACCGAAAGACGGAACGTTTGTGACGATTCGACTTCCGCTCACTAGTCCCGGGCTCCACCTTCTGGAGCGTATTCGCGACGAAGCCCACCGTTTCGCAATTTCATATCATAGGATACTCCGAAGAAAGTCCAGTTTACTCTTCCGAGAGTAATTGAACCTCCGGCAATGCATTGTAGTTCCCTCCGGTATCGGAAACAGACAGGGTCAGACTGTAATCATTCCCCGAAAGAAGAGGAGATAGGGTGAGAGTATATCGGGAATTCTCCTCTGTGGTAGTAGACACAGAGGAAGTTCCATCAATGGTTGCTGTTACGAAAGAACCGGCAACGGCAATTCCCGTGATGGTAGGAGTTTGGGAGGAGGAGGTGATGGTTGCAGGGATATCCTGGGGATGCACGGAACTCCAATCCAGGGAGTTCCCCACCCCAGTAAAGGAATCTATGGTCAGGGGAAACCAGGAACGGGAGGTGATAATCTGTCGTGATCCTCCGACAAACAGGGTTCTCTCTCCGGTAGCTTGAGTGTGTCCAGACCTATCTACTGCTTCTACTCTCCAGAGGTAGGAGCCTTTGGGAAGAAGAAAGCCTCCGTTGTCCCAGTCCTTGTCTGTGCTCTCTCCGGTCTGCCGGTTGACTGCCTTGGCCTGGACTTCTATGGTGCCGTTGTTACTCGTGTAGGTTACTATCTTTGTTTTGTTTTCATACACCCCATTGCCATTGGAGGGAACGATACTTCTTCTCTTGTTGTCTCCACTCTCCCGCACCTTCTCGTAGGAGACGGGGATATTCTCAATGTAGGGTACCCATCCTTGGTTGTCTTTGTTGATTGCGATTCTGAAGGAATCCAGATCCTTCACCAGATCCTCAAACCGCCAGGAGTTGATGGAGAAGGAGAAGGAGGGGAGAGAGCCTGTCGTATATGAGGGTTTACCCTGAGGAGCGTTAGCGACGAAGGGTGCGAAGTACACCGCAGAGCTTCCACTGTCT
>JACPFZ010000021.1 GCA_016182725.1 Candidatus Gottesmanbacteria bacterium | reverse complement strand
TGGGAACCAGTGTTTCAATCGATAATGCTACGCACGCAATCAAACAAACTGTAGATCATCAGGGGCAATTCTGGTATGAGGCGTTTAGCATTGTTGATGAAATTCCTCATATTGATATCACCAAAGCGAAAAAGATTTTGGGATACAAACCGGAAAAACCAGATTACACGGGTGAACAACTCCACTCGACGATTAAAGATAAAGCAAAATAATTCGTAAATGCTCGGCCTCGCCGAGCAAAAATCGCGCGCGCAAAAAATAGTTGCCATGATTTATCCATCATGGCAAAAACTGTCGGCTCGAACTTCTTTTTAAAGGATCGGCGGCTGTCCGCAAATTTCAAAAAAGGCGGATTTGACGCGCTTACCGCTCAGACGCGAGCGCCAAGCGCTACCTTTTCGCGGCTTTCTTCTTCTTATTGGCTGGGAGACTAGGATTCGAACCTAGATACCAGGATCCAAAGTCCTGTGTCCTACCATTGGACGATCTCCCAACTCAAATCCCAGCTTGAGCGGCGGAAGGGAATCGGACCCTCTACCTTCTCCTTGGCAAGGAGACATTCTACCGGTGAACTACCGCCGCGTCATGGAGAGAAACCAAGGTTTCTCTCCAGCTCTTTTCCTATAAAGGTGTCGCGAGAGATCTCCTCACGGAACCACACTCTCGCGACGATTTGTAATGTTCTACACTTGATCAAGCTAAATTTCGTTTCTTTCCAACGATCTTTATGTGTTTACACTGAAAAATTCTCTTGAATTTTTTAGTGCCGAGGGTCAGAATCGAACTGACATAACCTGTTCTTCAGACAGGCGCCGTGACCGACTTGGCTACCTCGGCATTCACTGGGGTCCCGCCATGCGGGATTCCCAACTGCTTTTTCTTAAAGGTGTCGAGACGGATCATCCTTAAACCATTCCGTCTCGACGATTTTACTGTGTTTACACTGAAAAGTTTTCCTAAACTTTTTAGTGCTCTCGGGGAGACTCGAACTCCCACGCCCTTACGGGCATAGCTCCTCAAGCTATTGCGTATGCCAATTCCGCCACGAGAGCCTCATGGAGAGAAACCAAGGTTTCTCTCCAGCGACCCGTCAGACTGGACTTGTGGACCCGAGAGGTGTCGAGCCTCTCACCTTTCGGATGTAAGCCGAACGCTCTGCCGCTGAGCTACGGGTCCGCAGGACAATTTTGTGTTTACCCTGGAAATTTTAAAAAATTTTCAGGGACAAAATTTCCTGCGTAAACGCATTATCTTCAGTGTTTACACTGAAAAATTTTCCTAAATTTTTTAGTGCCGATGGCGGGAGTTGAACCCACAAGCCTTTCGGCACACGCTCCTGAAGCGTGCGTGTCTGCCAATTCCACCACATCGGCGTTAGGCACTGGCGGGCATGCCGCAAGCCTCCAAATTATACCATAGCATGCTCACTTCCTGATATACTCAAAGATGATGCCCCACCTTGGAAAAAATGTATTAGTCGAAAAAAAGCCGACATCAGACTTTTCTCTGGCTCTCAAACAACTGAAAAGTCCGTTGATTTATGTGTTGTTGTTTGCTTCGTTCATAACCTTCTATCTGGGGGATTATATTGATACTGCGGTCATTGGGGGTGCTGTTTTTATCAATACCATCCTTGGATTTATTCAAGAACGTAAAGCCCAGCATAGCATGATGGCACTCAAAAAAATGCTCACCCCCACAGCAAGAGTTGTCCGCCAGGGTAAAACCCAAACGATTGATGCCCGAGATATCACCGCCCGCGACATCGTGCTTCTTCGACCAGGAGACCGAATACCAGCCGATGGAATACTGCGTGAAGCCGTGCACCTCTATATCAATGAAGCAATTTTGACCGGAGAAAGTGTTCCGGTGGAAAAATTATTCAATAGTAATGTGTTTGCAGGAACCGTGGTTTTGGGAGGACGAGGAAGATTTATGGTAGGTGCTATTGGCATGGAAACAAAGCTGGGTCAGATTGCCTCTTCCTTGGAAAAAACACCGGAAGAGGAAACGCCGCTTCAAAAACAACTTTCCTTTCTTGCGACCACACTGGCGATCATTGTGGTCACTATGTGTGTCTTTATTTTCCTCATTGGAACCATGCGGGGAGAAGATATGGGTACTATGTTTACCTTAGCGGTTGCCATAGCAGTTGCTGCAATTCCCGAGGGCATGGTGGTATCTCTTACCGTCATTCTTTCCGTGGGCATGCAACGGATTCTCAAACGTCAGGCAATTGTGAGAAGACTCATATCTGCAGAAACGTTAGGGTCAGTAAGCACTCTGTGTGTAGACAAAACAGGCACGCTTACCGAGGGAATCATGCGCGTTGTGGAGGAAAAAACTATAGATCACCAACTCGCCATACAAGCTGCGGTGTTTGCCAACAACATGGAAAACCCAATCGAGATTGCTTTGTGGGAGTGGGTACAGTCCCAAGATCACTTCGATCCGCAGGAAATGAATGAGACCCACCCCCGGCTGGCAGAAATACCATTTGATTCAACAAAAAAATACATGCTGGTAGAAAATAGCCGTGGCGTCTGGATGAAGGGCGCGCCGGAAATTCTTCTTGCGCGCTGCAAACTCTCTGAAGAAGAGACAAGAGGGTGGCTGGGAACGATAGACAATTTTGCTCAAAAAGGGTTACGGGTCATGGGTTTAGCCTGGCAGAAAAAAGAAGTTCCGCTCGCGTTTATTGGAGTTGTGGGTGTTTCGGATCCCATACGGAAAGGAGTTCGTGAAGCACTGGATGTGTGCAGGCGGGCAGGAGTTGCGGTGAAAGTAGTGACCGGTGACTACCGCGCTACTTCTGAGGCAATCCTAACTCAGCTGGGAATCACCATAAAGGACTCCGCAATAGAGATTATGGAAGGGCAAGAACTTGAAGATTTAACGGTAGAAGAACTCGTCCTGCGGATTGGCCATATCAAACTTTTTTGTAGAGTTACTCCCGCCCAGAAGCTTAAAATTGTGGATAGCTTGCAACAAGCTGGCGAAATAGTTGCCATGACTGGTGACGGGGTGAACGACGCCCTTGCCATAAAAAAGGCAGATATCGGCATCGTCCTTGCCAATGCATCCGATGTTGCAAAAGAAGAAGCCGATCTGGTGCTTCTGGACTTTAACTTCCGCACGATTGTCGCGGCAATCGAGGAAGGCCGCGTGATATTTCACAATATGCGAAAAGTGATACTTTATCTTCTTTCCGATGCATTTACCGAAATGTTTCTTATCGCGGCTTCAATTATTTCAAATGTTGCCCTCCCTCTTACCGCAATTCAAATCCTATGGATCAATATCCTTTCCGATGGATTTCCTGATCTTGCTCTGTCTGTGGAACCAAAAGAATATGACGTAATGCGCGATCTTCCCCGGTCAAAAAGGGCCGCGATTGTTGATGTTCAAATCAAAACCATGGCATTCGTACTCAGTTCCTCTAAGGCACTCTTTGCGTTTGTGGTGTTTTTATTTATTCTGTCGAAAACCGCTAATCTCCGGTACGCGCAAACCATGGCGTTTGCTATTGTGGGCACCGGATCACTTCTGTATGTATTTTCGACACGCAATCTCTCCCGATTTATTTTCAAAGACCATATTGCCAAAAACCCTTTCCTCGTTCTTGCGGCAGTAGCAGGATTTGCTCTACAACTTCTCGTTATCTATCACCCCTGGTTTGCTCAGGTTTTTAAGACGTATCCGCTTGCAACTCGAGATTGGGGTATCGTTGGCGTATGTGGGATTCTCCTCCTCCTTGTAAGTGAACTGACGAAATTCGCGGTGCTTAAGAAATCTCGTTCTCGCGCTAGCCTCGTTTGATCGTAAAGCTCGGTGCGTAGTAAAGAAATAGTGCCGGTGCGTCTTCGACAAGGAACCGCTGGAAATCCGCATAAATTTTTTCCCGTTTCTCGCGATCAAACTCTTTTCGCCCATCTTCGAGTAACTTGTCTACTTTCAGATTGCTGTATCCGGTTATGTTGGTGGCGGTTTGGGTGCTGTGCCAAAACGGATACTGATCGGGATCAGGGGGAATATCTTGCGCGGAGAGAAGCACTTGCCATGAGCCGTTGACCGCATTTTCTACTTTGACCGTGGTTTTTACTCCGATGGCGTTCCAGCTGTCTGCAATTTTTTGCGCGGTGTCGACATATTGGGAAAACGTAGTGATGGTGATTGCGCTACTGGTGGCGATTTGGGCATTGGCAAGCAAGCGTTTTGCAGTAGAAATATCGTGCGTAAAGCGCCGGACGTTGTCATTGTACGCCCATGAAGTTGCCGCGATGGGGGAGTAGGCACGTTCTTCGGAAAACTCGGGCAGTCCGTACCCCAGCGCTTGTCGGATGGGTTTTTCTTTCACGATGTCCCCTTCTTTGCGTAAATTAAAAAACAGGGCAACGATACGACCCGAACGAGTGCCACGGGTTATTTGTGTATTCCTCCACGTGGCAAGCTCGTTTGGAGTGCTCACATCGTCTAGGATGTCCACATCGCCGATTTTATAAGCGGTGATTGCCTGTGCCTCTGTTCGATAAAAGCGATATTCTTTCGGCCGAAGATGGCTGCCGCTGACCGGGAGAAGTTTGAGATACTGGATCTTGTCGCCGTTTAAGCGGATACTCACGACTTTATACGGACCAAGCCCGCCAAGTCCTGATTGGATAATCGGTTTGGCGAGAATGGTGAGAAACGGGCTATACGGCTCCTCGAGCGTTACTTTTAGCCGGTGAGGACCATCCACCTGGAACATGACATTTTTGATATTGTAGTTTACGCCCGTGGCTTCCACCGGTTTACCGTTGTGCCAGACAAGGTCATTTCGGAGGCCCAAAAAATACGTTTTTCCGTCTTCAGAGACTTGCCATGAACTTGCGAGAGCCGGTTTTGGCGTCCCATCGGGATCTATCCGGGTGAGTCCCATGCTGATCTCTTGTTGGATAGGTAAAGGAAGCGTGCTTGGCGTAAACTCGCCGATGACACCAATCCGGTCAATGGGAGAAAACCACGTAGCAACAATCAGGGGAAGAAATCTGCCAAAGGCAATCGAAGCCGCGAGTCCGACGATAAACCCGAACGTCAGCCACAGCGTATATTTGTAAGAAAGTTCACGGGCAAGCCAATAGAAGAATCTTCCGCGACGAAACAATCTCATACCAGGTAGTAGAACTTCAGGCAAACCGCCGAGCATAGAGGAGGTCTTTTACTCTGCGCTTGAGAACGTCCCTCCTTGATTCGTTTTGAGATAGGTTTCAAGGCGTTTTGCATCATAAAACTAACCAGGTAGTGAAATTTTGACCTTTGTCTTACGCTGACAAGGTCTCACCATCTCCTTAGTACCTACATTTCATTTCATATTCACATTGACTCAAATTAACGACAAAGCATAAAGCGTGTCAAAATTCTACTACCTGGTTCTGAAGTTTCACTACCTGGCATACACTAACGAAGGAGGATGTTGGCAAGAGACGTAACCAAAAAGAGCACGGTCGCGATACAGGTGGCAATAAATACCATGCGCTCGGCTCCCCGCCTACTTCGGTAAAACTCACCGGTAGAAAGCCCACTTGCTAATCCTCCCTTGCTGCTCTGGAGCAGTATGAGTCCGGCAAGCGAAATGGCAAATACTAAGTGGAGAATAAGAAAGAGTCCTTTCATAGAGAAAACAGATACTTTGCGAGCTTTTCACTATCGTGGCGTATCAGGCTTCGTACTAGTGCGTCGCTTTTCTTCTTTTCTACGGGTTCGTGGCTCACCATGTCACCCCGTATTATCCCAAAGCTTGCCTTTTTTGGCAAATCATCCGCGACCGGGTACTCATGGTATTTGGCATAGGTATCTACTGCCACTTTTTCCAGAGGACCCGTATGTACCAGTACGAAGTCCAGGCACTCACCTAAGAATTTTTGTAATGCATTGACATGGTCGACTGCCGAGAAATTATATGTTTGGCCGTATTTCGTCATAAGATTGAGTACGTATGCTTTTTTTGCTTTCGATCGACAGAGTGCTTCCGGGATTCCCTTTACCAGAAGATTGGGAATAAGGCTGGTGTAGAGATCACCAGGACCGAGCACAATAAGATCCGCATGGGCAATTGCCGAGAGAGCATCGGGATTAGCCACCGCTTGCGGTTGTAGGGAAAGCTTGGTGATTGCAATGGTTCCATCATGGTGTGGTTCATCAATAAAATGTTCACCGGATACTACGCGGCCATCTTCATACTCGGCAACGAGATTGGTATCCGTATACGAAACCGGAACGACGGTACCGCGGATTTTGAGCACCTTCCCTGTCTGTTTAATAGCTTCTGCTTGAGAACCCAGAATATCTGCTAAAGCGGCCATGAAGAGATTGCCGAACGTCATACCCGAAATACCCTGGCCTTTTTCAAAGCGGTACATAAAAAGTTTCCGAAGTAACCCCGCCCCGCCGTTTTCGTCAGAGAGGGCAACGAAGCACTGCCGGATGTCGCTTGTCGGCAGGAGTCCAAACTCATCACGGATTCTGCGGTTACTGCCGCCACTGTCTGCCATGGTCACAATGGCAGTCAGGTGACAGGGATAATTTTTTAAGCCTTTCAGTGCAACAAAGGTGCCTGTGCCGCCGCCGATGCAGACGATATTCGGTAGTTTGTGTTTCATCCTTCGCTTATTTGGTGAAAGACATTGGTGATAAACGTTATGACTAATGACGTTACGATAAGAGCCAACACGTAGGTTAAGTGAACCGATGGGATAACAAACCCTGACCAGGTGACACCCGGAAACGTCCACGGTACAATCGTTACTTCTGGCCGACAGAAGGCCAAATGTTAACAAGTTAATGGGGAGAAAGAGAATCTTAAGTATCGGTTTCACAATGAGCATGAGAAGGCTCAAGGTTGCAGCTGCGATTAAAAGCACTTGCCACCCGTCCCGTACTGTCAAGGTCGGGAGTATCTGACTCGTGATCCAAATGCCAAAGAGATTAAACAAAAATACTCTCAGCAGGTATTTCATGCTTGTTCATGGTAGCAAATTAAGCTGGATCGGTCAAACGCTTTGGGAATAATATAGTATATACTGAGTTAATGAAAGCAGAAAGAAAAAATCTGATTTGTTTAGCCACAGAGACACTTCTGCTTTTTAGTCTCACCCATTCTCCCCAACCCATCAAAGCATCAAACTCAACCTTGCAGGCTTGTCCAGCTGGAGAGGGAGGGGAAAAGGGAACCATAGTTGTTGAAGGTTCAAGCGTCAGAAGCGGGCCGACTACTAAAAGTGAGAGAGTGGTGTATTTACGTCAGGGTACCGCCCTTACTGTTCTCGAGGTTCAGGATGGAGAATCTGTCAGTCAACTGGGAAAATCAGATGATCATTGGTAGATACCGGTGAAGAAAGAATCTACAATAAGCTTGTTTTTGCACATTGTCCATTTCAGCCCAACAATGTCTCTTCTGTTAAGTATCAGGACCGAGATTGGTGGAAGAGCAAAGCTCTTGTCCCTCAAGATATAAATTCTGTCATGGTAGCCCTCAATTCATGGAAAGGAAGAAATATCTGGCTGGGGTACGAAGACCAAGTTCCTCCAGGTGCTCCATCTGGTTTTGACATACCGGATGATGCCGAAGAAATAGGCACAATCAGACTTACCTTAAAAGAAAATACTGTTGCTAACCAGAAAGTTTATGACGACCATACTGAAATTTGGCTTTATGAAGGCGAGAACGAAGCTTATGTCTTGCCTTTTGTTTCCTTGACAGTCGAATTTGGCCGAGCTGACGGAGAATATACAGGTTACCATCTCTGTGGCGCCTATGCCGTCCCAAAAGATTTGGTTGACGGTCTAAAAGAGTTGTTTACGCTTTCTTGAAATACAAGGAATATTATACTATACTGCCACTATGGGAAAGAGAAACCAAGCGAAATTACTCAAAGCATACAGAAGATACCGCACAGCAAAACATAGACGAAATGTGTTGGATATTTTTCGTGCGAATATGGCCGAGATTATTTTTCGAACAACGAAACTAGAAGGGGAACCAATAACTCGAAAGATGGTTTCCAGCTTGTTTAAGTAGTAGCGAATGAAACGGTCATCAACAAAACCTCAAGGCGCAACATCATATAAAGAAACTGCATTTGGCATTATTCCCCGTTCAAAGTTGCTTCAGCTGGAAATCGAAGGAACAAAAAGAGGACTAGACTATATCGGTAGATTAACAAAAGACAAAGGTGCTGCAATTACCCCTGAGTTTATTTGTAGAGTACATGATGTTTCTTTTGGATGGATATTTCCCCGGTGGGCAGGGAAATATAGAACCACACAAGTTACATTTTCTGGTAAGGAAGCGCCTCCCTCTTTTCAAGTACCGGAACTCGTTATCAATCTTTGCAAAGACCTAGCGGAACGACTCACGCATTTACCATCAAAGGAGAATGAACGATTTATTATTGAAGTTGTATCAATGCTGGCCTGGTTTCAGCATCGATTCGTTTTTATTCATCCATTTCGAGACTATAACGGAAGAACTGCTCGGATGCTTACCATTCTTATTTTATTAAAACTCAACTTGCCACCTATTGAAATTAAAGTGGAGAAGGACAGAGACAGGAAAACGTATCTTACTGCCATGCAAAAAGCTGATAATGGAGATTATTCCCTTCTCGAACGCCTTATCAGTGATACGCTTACCGAAGCGTTGCAATAGTTTTCCTTTTGTTTGATCTCCTTTGATATCTTGATCTTCTCTCTCTCTCTCTCTCTTATACTAATCTCATGAAGCGATTGAGTTCGTTCTTTTTGCTATTTGTTGTAGTCATTGTTCCTCTTATTCTTCCTCCTTCTTCCTCTGCCTACTACACCAACATGCCAGCTAGTGTGGTAGTAGGGAAGCCTGACTTTACTAGTAGTGATACTTCTATAACTTCATCTAACATATCTATAGCGGGTAGTGGTAATAATGTTTTTACAGATGGTAAATATTTATTTGTTTCAGATTCCCACAGAGTGTTACTATGGAATTCAATTCCCACTGCTAATGGTGTATCAGCGGATGTAGTTTTAGGGCAGCCAGACTTTATAAGCAACACCGCTAATAACGGTGGTATATCAGCTCGAACATTTTCTGGTGCGACTGGTATTGCTTTTGACGGTACACATCTGGTTGTGGCAGACTTAGTAAACAATAGAGTATTGATTTGGAATTCTCTACCCACAGTTAATCAGCAACCGGCAGATGTGGTTATAGGACAATCAGGTTTTTCTACGGCTACATCTGGAACTTCTGCAACAGCGATGACTCAACCAAATGGAGTTTATATAGTAAATGGGAAACTGTATATTGGAGCCCAACATAGAGTCTTGATTTATAACAGTATTCCCACTACCAACGGGGCGGCTGCGAATGTGGTTGTTGGTCAACCTGATTTCTCAAGCAACACAGCTAATAATGGAGGGATTTCTGCAAGCACCTTAAACAATAGTAGGGGTATTTACGTATTCAATAACAAACTGTTTGTGAGTGATTCTGGCAATAATCGCGTGCTCATTTGGAACTCAATTCCTACTACCAATGGAGTAGCGGCAGATATAGTTTTAGGGCAACCTGATTTTGTAAGTAATACTGCCGGCGTATCATGTGCATCTATGACTCTTCCAAGCTTTATAAGAGTTATAAATAATCAAAGATTGGTAGTGGGTGAAACGAATAGAGTGCTAATTTGGAACTCCATACCAACAACCAATTTTACTAGCGCCGATTTGGTATTAGGACAACCAGATTGTTCTGCGAGTACCTCCAATAATGGAGGGCTAAGTGCTCGTTCGCTCAATGGAGGCATTAGGGTTGGGGGTGAAGCAGGTAATAAGCTGATTATTGGAGATACAAATAACCGTCGTCTCCTCATCTTCAACAACGACCTCCCCGATACCAAACTCACCAATACCCTGGTCTCCGGCATAGAGAATGGGAGGCAGAGATTCAAGGGAACAGCAAGCACCAACGTGGTCAATGGGGTGGTTCGGTACGTGGAGTACTCGATCAACGGGAGTAGTTGGACCGGAGCCTTCCCTGCGGATGGACAGTTTAATGATGCTACGGAAGACTACTCTTTTGACTTTGATCCCAAAACAAACAATGCAGATACGGGGAAGAATGTGGGATTTGTGGTCAGAGTACGGAATACCCACAACAATACGGTAGACAGTGGAAGCTCTGCGGTGTACTTCG
>JACPFZ010000020.1 GCA_016182725.1 Candidatus Gottesmanbacteria bacterium | reverse complement strand
GTTGCCGTTGGGTAAAAAGCTCCAGGAGTGCTCCATTTTTTCCAAACACCAGCTTATGTTGCCTTTGGTAGGAGATGACCATTCGTCGTTCTGACCCTGCCGGAACATCAAATACGACTGCCATAACCATCATCTCCTCTACCGCCCCTTCGTTTTGTTTGTATGGGAGTAGTGCAGGTTTGTCTTTTTCTTCTTTTTTTGATCGAACCACTTGTCCATCAAGAGTGATACTGCCAATAATAATGTCACTGGGTATATAAAAACGGGCATAGTTGCGGTATTGTCCTCCTCCCCCACTGTCTCCCACAGAAGTGTTTTTGTAGGAAATCAGTATGGTTTCAGCTATGGCGCCAGACTCTTCGATGGTTACTTGTCTCACTATGTCTCGTTTCACAAAGTAGTTGACTTTGTTGACGCTCACGTTTGCATCCACGATGGCAAAATAATCAAAGAGACAAGACTCTTTGTAGCTTTCGCAGATTTGTTTTCCTGGTACTACGCCTCCCCACTCCAGGCTGGCTACCAAACGAGAGAGCTGCGGATCTTTCAAAAAAAACAGAACATCATGTCTCTGTAAACCCTGGGTAATTGCCCGAAATACCAGGAGCGGATCTGTCCCCTTCTGTGTCGTGAGCTTTGTGATAATGGCATGAGCAAGTGTTCCGAGAAAATCTTTTTTCTGTGTAGACCCCGGAAAAAATCCACTCTGGGTGTAATACAAAGATTTGCCAAAAAAATTTTCCGCCGTGATTCTGTCGTTGTAGTCGCCAAGTTCAATAGGCCCGGTTGCAAACAGCAGGTCGTCAATCACGGGAACATTTATGGCAATGACTCCATCTACTTTGACCCCTGTTTCTTTTTCGTAAAACCAAGCCGCACGCTCCCCGCTCTTGCCAAAATCCGGATCCCAGTTTGAATCGCGAAGGTACCAATGCTCTTGACCTAAAAATTCTGCAATAGGCGTGGGCGGATCCACGTGGCCCTTGAGTTGTCCGTCCACGGTGTACACATCTTGAATTTGGAGATCAAGAATTTTTCCCTCCGAGAGCGTGGCAAGGCCAACGCTTCCGATAAATCCTCCGGTAGGACGCAACTCCATGCTGTTTTGAAACAGCAGAAGATATGTTTTTTTCTCGGTAAACCCACCGATTTTTTGGTACAACGACAAGAGGTTGTCCATGGTCTCTGCATCGGTTCGAAGGGCAGCGAGTCGTTTCTGTGTCCTCTCCCCGACCTTCTGAATGATTGAGATGGAAAATGGAAATGAATGTTGACGGATGAGTTCTCCGAGTTGCGCTTGTGCAAATCCCAGATGGTTGCGCAGGAGAAATATGTCACTGCGAATGCGCTCGATATTGCCTGCAAGCCCTGGAAAATTCTTCGAATTTTCCAGGGTGCTCACCAGTATGGTTTGAGCAACAACTTGTCCATCTTCGACAACACTAAGAGCGCCCTCTATTCCCTTTTGTAAATCAGCGAAGATTGACCAAAGTTTTTCTTGCTGTCTGACCACGTGCCCGCGACCGAGACCCACGATGGGAAATCCAACAACAGCAAGCGTTCCTTTCCCTTGGTATATCCAATACTTGCTTACCCGCGTTGCTTGTGTTGCTTGTCGTACATTTCCATTCGCGAGCATTTGACTTGCGATAGCAAGCGTTCCAATGCTTACGGCAAAACTGACCAGATACCACGCCAGTGGCGCGATCAGAAGAAAGAACGCAACAAATAGCGCATGGAGTCTTCGCTCGTGTTTTCGCGGTCGCTTGGTGTCGTGTGGTTTTGTTCCTTTTTCCTCAAAGATTTCTACCATCGTTTGGGCTATGCGATCTTTATCGTTTTCTCGATGGGTGTTTTTTATTTGATTGGAAACTGGAGGAATTTTTTTTGACATGACCGTTCC
Source organism: Candidatus Gottesmanbacteria bacterium (assembly GCA_016182725.1). GTDB lineage: Bacteria > Patescibacteriota > Microgenomatia > UBA10105 > UBA927 > JACPFZ01. The sequence goes on along the minus strand of JACPFZ010000020.1, from coordinate 24,007 downwards.
CTGTGGGAGAAGATTGAGTACTGGCTTATGGTTGACAAAAAAGAAAGCGAAGATTGCTTCTGTCTCACGTGCGTCGGGTATCTTGGGCGGCAACAGGATAATTTTTGCACCCATTGCACGGGAAAGATCTTCCCAGTTTTCATTGGTGTTGCTAAAGACTAATGCGAGGCGCTTCGTTTCGTGATATCCATGTTGCGAAAAAAATTCTTTCACAAAAAATTCATCACCGGCAACAATGTGATATAAAGGAATGTCTCCGCCCGTAGGTCCGATGATTACCCTACATCCATGCGCTTCCAGAAATTGCTGAATCGGGAGAATAAAAGTTGCATCCTGGCTATCAATACGCGCTAATATTTTATCGCTTGTGTTTTGTTCTGTATCCGTTATTTGAGCAGTCATAATGGTATTATGGCAAACATGCGCTCCGAAAACAAACAGATACGAGAATAATTTTGGCGTTCATTAGCCCTGCAATATTACATGAAGAAGAAGGTGATATGAGATATGTGATACGAAAAACAAAAACTTCTTCCCTCGGAAAGATTCGGGACAGGCTCGTCTCACGTCTCACGTCTCACAATTGTGTCGAGGGTTTGATTCACCAAGAAGTCTGCCTGTCTATTTTGTTCACGAGGAACATAGGCGTAGGTGATGATGCCGCTCACACATTGTTCAAGTTCGCGAGTTTTGGTTAGGAGCAGCCTTAGATTTGCATCTTTCACTTTGAATGTTCCATTGAGTTGGTTGACCACAAGAGCGGAGTCTAAGAAAAATTCTAAGTCACTTACGTTTCTTACGTTACTTACGTTACGTAATATCCAATGAAATGCTTCGATGACCGCGGTATATTCCGCGACATTGTTCGTTGTCCTTCCAATGGGTTTTCCCAGACGCGCCAATAATTTTCCATCTCTTTCAATGACCACGCCGATTGCTGCCGGCCCGGGGTTGCCGCGTGCACCGCCATCAGTGTGAATTGTAAGTTGCATATAAGGATTTTAGTAGAATGACGCCGCTTATGGCAAGCACCAGCGCTTCCGAGAAGGTGGTGATCCATGCGGCAGCTAGATACCCAAACAAAGGAATAAGCCAGATGTTTAAGAGAAGGTTCGTGGCCATAGCAAGCGCGTAGATAACGGCAAGCGTAGTTTGTTTTTTGAGTGCGATAAGTGCCCACATGGTAAGGGATGAGAGAAAGAAAAAAGGGAGACCCAGAGTAAGAATGCGAAAAGAATTCCTGCTGCTTTTTTTGCAAGATGCAGAAATTGTTTTTGCGAATGTCGTTTTGCAGCCAGAAGCAGGGGATAGAGACTATTCATAAAAAACGTGGGGACAACAAGAGGAAATTCAAAAAATTTATACGCAAAACCATAGATGCCTACGTCACTTGTTGGTCGCGTGAGGGTGAGAATCACGCTGTCTGCACGAAAATAGACGAGGTTAAGCAGAAGCGTGGCGGCCAGGGGAAGAGCAGGGAGAAAAAGTTTTTTCATGCCGTTGCCATCCCATGAAACTGTCCAGGACGTATGGAGCGTGGTTGCCAAAAAAAGAGCGATTCCTGCCGTGACCATGGAACCCACAAAAAGACTGCTGATGACAGCAATAAGCGATGCTTCTTGTTGCATCGCGATAAATACGAGGACAAGGGAGGTGGCAGAGCCGATACTGGTTGCAATCGTGGAGAGGTCATAGCGCAAATTTTTTTGAAAGATTGCGTTAGTACTGGTGAGAAGTGCTTGAAAGATAATCGTAGGAGAGAAAAGGAGAATGCCGACTTTTACCATGTTCGTATATCCACTGGCGTTACTTGAGGGAAGGAGGGGCAACAGGAGAAGACTGCCAAAAACGAAAACAAGAGATAAAACAAGCCGAAGCATGATGAGCGCGTGCCAGAGTCGATGGTATTCCTGTTGGGACTCGTTTTGTACCTGTTGGAGAAATACCGCGTTGAGCCCGAAATCGGCGATGAGATAAAAAAATGTTACATAGGTTATGATTTTAGTAAATTCTCCGTACCCAATTGCTCCGAGTTTTTGTGCGATAAGAAGGGTGATTGCGAAGGTCACTACTGCACCAACCGCTTTGCCGATTATCTGTGCAATAGTATTTTTACCAACGAGCCAACGGGTAGAGTGGGGCGGACTCATGTCTTTCAAATTAGTCCAATGAGTCCAATTAGTCAAATTTGGGTTTAAGAAGCGACAAGGAGAGAAAAATGGTCAACAGGAGTTGGCCCTGTTGGAGCGTGAGGGGGTAGTGATCCACAAGACCTAACAAAAGAATTAAGAATACTGAATTACGAATTATGAATTTTGGAGTGATTTGTTTTTGATCGTAAATCGTAAATCGTAAATCGTAAATCTTGATGATAAATACAATCAGTCTCAGAAAAAAAATGAGTCCGACAATGCCAGCCTCTGAGAGAATGAGGAGGTAAATGTTGTGGACGGGTTGGAGAAAATACACCGTGCGAGAAGGGAGCATCTGAGGGAGTGTTACTAAAAAATTTCCTAACCCCACGCCAAAAACTGGAGAGCGTTGCCACATGCGTATCGCAGCCGTATTGAGTTCTTGGCGAACCACAATGCTCTCATCATTCAGCGAGAAACTTTTTGCGATGAAGATGACAATTCCCACTAGTAGCAACACAAGAACGAGTGGCAGAGGGAAACCAGGCATGAGAATGAAATTGCTTATGTTTTGTTTTATTTTTTTCAAACTCCTTCCTGTCAGCCAGATACTTACTCCTATCCCACTTGTTCCAACCAACCAGGCGCTGCGACTAAACGTCAGGGCCAAAGCGATGAGCCCAATGAGGAGGGATATTTTCATAATCCATTGGGGTATCTTTTTTAACTTTTTGTTTATCGGGCTACTAAGTCCTGTGAGAAGAAGTGGTAATGTTACTGCCAAAAATCCGCCGAGTACATTGGGGTGGGGAAACGTTCCATATGGGCGAAGGAGAAGCATGCATGAGGAAATATCTCTCCATCGACAATCTTCCATCCGCGCAATCCCTGGGGTGTCCACCGTAAACGTTCGCTCACCGAGCACCCACAACGGCCCGCCGATGGAATGCTGGAGGAAAAATTGGATAATAGCGATGACAGAAGAGTAAGCAATGGCGATTGATAGAAATGCCGTGATCTGTGAGAAACTAGGTTTGGTCTTTATAATATAGTAACCAAGGAGAATAAACTCAAAGACCTTGAGCCAGTGAAAGATGGCAATGGGTTTATTGTTACTGAAAAGAATGTTGATGAATACGAAGCTTATCAAGAGAATTAAGAATAAAGATTTACGATTTATGATTTTTTCTCTCGTAATTCGTAAATCATAATTCGTAATTCTTTTTAGGTTTCCAATAAACCAAAAGGCGATAGTCAACAAAATGAGGATATCCGTGAGGTAGAGAGTGGGGGAGAGGTAGTCAACTCGACGTCCCAAGACCAGTGCCCACTGCGGCCAAAAATGAAGACCGAGTTGCGTTGGTAAAAGAATAATGGTTGTGTAGAAAAAGAGCCGGTGGAGAGGTGCCATCGGCATCCAGTATACTACGACTTTGGTTTCACGACGAGAATGCGGCTGTCGCCTTCACCTATGGACTCAGTGGTGACACGTTCATCGCCGGAAAGCGTCAAGTGAATCACGCGGCGTTCAGAGGGAGAGAGTCTGGTTAGCTCCACTGGTCTGCCGGTTATTGTGACACGCTGCGCCGCCCGCTGGGCCATGAGCATGAGCGCCTCTTCCCGTTTTTCGCGGTAATCACCGACATTGACGTAGACTTTTACCCATTGGCCGAGAGCTTTACTTACCATAATCCCCAAGATAATTTGAAAGCTCTCCAGAGTTTTCCCATGGAATCCAATGAGAAGCCCGGTTTCCTCTGTTTCAATGTGGACGCGAAATGCGCCCGTTTCATCGGTATCCACAGACACCACGCCCGAAATTTCCAATTGATTGAGCAATTCTTCGGTAATGTGCTTTACTTCGTCAACAGGCTCCATAGGAGAAAGAATACTACAAATACTACAAATACTACAAATACTACAAATACAATAAATGATTTTTATTTATAGTATTTATCGGATTTGTTTATTTGTCGGATTGCTCCTTGTTCACAAGGAGTTGCTGTATGATACCAAAAAGTCCAAAGACATTCCAGTAGAGCGCCAAACCTACAGGGAACTGGAAGGCAAAATATCCAAACATAATTGGGGTAATTAAAGCCATCTGTTTTTGCATTTCCGCAGCAGTATCTGTTTTCTTCTCATCCTTTGTTACTAAAGCGGGCACTTGCCCTGATCCGCCAGCCGGCGGAGAAGTGGTCATCAACTTCGTTTGATACCACTGCAGCACGGCCGTGATTAAAGGAATAGCAAGGAGCCACCAGCCGTGGGTTTGCCACTGACTTGGTTTGATGCCGAGATTTACTCCGAAAAACGTGAGATCGAGCGCGCTGATGCGTAAAGCAGAGTGATACACCACCTGGTTGACATCTGTCATAATTTTTTCCAGATTTCCATTGCTTAATACTTGGTAGAAAACATTATAGAGCGCGATAAGCACGGGCAGCTGAAGGAGCATAGGAAGACAGCCGGCAGCAGGGTTGACCCCGTGTTCTTTATAAAGCGCCATGTGCGCCTGTTGCAGTTTCGTTTTATCATCTTTATGTTTTGCAGAGAGTGCATCCAGGTGAGGTTTCAAAGCCGCCATTTTTTTGGCGGATTTTAACTGCGCGTTCATAATAGGGTAGAGGAGAAATCGAATGGCAAGCGTGAGGAGGATAATGGCAAATCCCATGGGACCAGGGATGTGAAGCCACTCGAACAATTTATAAAAGGCCACGAGAAGGTTGACAATGGGCCAGATCAAAAATTGATTCCAAAATGTCGGATTCGTCATACCTGTTTTGGTACGGGGTCGTAGCCTCCGTGGCTCCAGGGGTGGCAACGAACAATCCGTTTGAGCCCAAGGAACAATCCATAGATTATATCATAGCGCCCAATTGCTTGGTAGGTATACTCGCTGCAGGTGGGAGTAAACCGACACGCTTTGTCCGTGAGAAACAAAAACTTGAGGATGCCTGTGTCGAAGGAAAGATATTTCTGATAGAAACGAATGGAGGCAAGAATAAAATGCTTCATGAGTAGGAAGGCGGGAGTAGACTTGCTTTTTTTAAGATTTCTTCCATCTTTGGTTTGACGTGAGAAATATTTCCCATGTCGGCGGTTTTGGCGATAAAGATGACGTCAAATCCATGGGGAACATTGGGTAAAAGGAGACGCACGGATTCTCGCAAAAGTCGTTTGATGCGATTTCTGACTGTTGCCCGTTTATCAATTTTTGTAGACACAATAAAAGCAAAGCGAGAGACAGAAAGATTATTTTTGCCGTAAACAACTTGAAACATTGGATTATGCAGTCGTTTTCCCTTGCGGAGTAATAAGCGAATATCAGGAGCGGGGAGGCGATTGGGTTTGGGAAGCATGAAGGTTAAATGGTGAGTCGTCTTCGGCCAGTCGCGCGTCTGCGCTTGAGTACTTTTCTTCCGCCAATGGTTTTCATGCGGCTCCGAAACCCATGCTTTCGGATGCGTTTTTTCTTTTTGGGCTGATAGACGCGCTTGGGCATAGGGAAAGTATAGCCTACCTTACCGTCTTTGTCCATCTTTGAGAATCTGATATACTGGGTTTGTGGTGAGGGAGCAGGTACTGATAAGGAAAAATCCTTTGTTTTTTGCCTGGGGAATCGCTGTTTTTTACTTTGCGCTCATTGCCCTTTTGGCGACATACTGTTTCAGAATGTACCTGGGAAAAAGGTAGGTTCTCATACGTTCCACCAGGCGGAGCCAGATAATGCAAGAGTCTCTGATATAATTGTCTCGTGAGAGAAAATAAGATCACTATTTTTATCAATAAATCCGCAAAAGATATTTTTGATTTTACTTTAAATCCTCAAAATACTCCGCTCTGGATAGATTCGATTGTCCAAGAAGAAACCAATGAGTGGCCGGTGAAGGTGGGAAGCATTTACAGAAATCAAAACAAAAAAGGGCAATGGGCTGAATATACAATAACTGGTTTTCAGGAGAATAAAACGTTTGAAATGACGTCAAAAGATAAAAATTACCATGTCCGATATACACTGAGACCTCTTGGCGATGCTACTTCCGAGCTTGAATACTATGAATGGGTAGATCAAGGAGAGCTTGAGGAACCATTTACCCTAGATATCTTGCAAAAGCTCAAATTAATCTTGGAAAGATAAATAACACGTCTGACATTCTCGATCAAATAGAGTACTTACTATCTACTTTGGAAAGTGTTGAGCAGTTGGGAAAGGTGGGAGGCGATAGGGAAATTGGGATCAAGGCTGGTGGCTTGATCAAGATACCCTCGTGCATCGTCTAGCTTATTAAGCTTAAAGGAAAGAACGCTTGCCTGCAGGTATGCATCGCGATAATCTGGTTTCTCCTTCATAATCGTCTGCCAAAACTGGAGCTCTTTTGCTAGTCGTGCTGGTTCCTGCGCCCACTCACGGAGAAGATCAAGAGGAGAGATGGTGAGTCCCAGGACATCACTGTTTGGTTGCTGATATTGGGAAAGTTCTTGCGTGATCAGGAGTTCATTTTTTGCCTTTTGCCAATCGCCGATTTGCCAATGCTCCTGCGCAAGGGTCAGGTGAGCAATCGGGGAAGTGGGGTTCATGAGGACCTGGAGGTGTTTACTCCAATAGGAATCAACAGACCCTCTTGCGAGGATATTGAGAGAGAGCAATAGGATGAGAAAACTCCACAGGATACCCTTAGACACGAAGATAACGGGTGATGCGGTGAATATTCGGGGAAAGTGCGGAGATTTAACCGGCTTCATAATATTATGATATATTCTAGAGAGTTATGGATAAACCTGCAATGGGGAGAACGCAAAAAATTATTGACCTTCTCAAAAAAACCTATCCTGATGCGAAAATTGTCCTCAACTATCGCACCCCTTGGGAGCTTCTGGTAGCGGTGGTGCTTTCGGCACAGTGTACTGATGTTTTGGTGAATAGGGTAACGGAGCAGTTGTTTAAAAAATATACAACACTTGATGACTACGTTCATGCTGATCTTGCCGAATTTGAGCAGGATATTAAGTCCACGGGGTTTTACCACAATAAAGCAAAAAACATTTTAGCGACGGCTCGGATCATCAAAGAGAAATTCGGCGGCACGGTGCCCCGTACCATGGAAGCGTTGCTCACTCTGCCGGGGGTTGCGCGCAAAACCGCCAATGTGGTATTGAGGAATGCATTTGGGATCGTTGAGGGGATTGCGGTAGATACGCATGTTCTCCGGTTGAGTCAACGGTTGCGGCTGGTGGACTTGGATAAGGTTGGAGGAAAAAAGGCAGTAATGTTCACAAGGCGTCCCCTTGCAGCCCTGCAAGGGGACGCCTTAAGAAAATTGGAGACTATTATCGATTATAAAAAAGACGCGGATCCCAATAAAATCGAAAAAGAGCTGATGGCTATTGTGCCGAAAAAAGAATGGTTTGCTTTGACGTATCGCCTCATCAGTCACGGCCGGGCTACGTGTCGCGCGCAAAACCCACAGTGCCAAACATGTGTTTTACATGGACTTTGTCCGGCGTCTCGCGTGTGACCAACATACCTATTGAACACACTATAGCGTTGTGATATGCTCTCTTCTATGGCACGAAAGAAACAAAAAATTGCCCTGCCCCCCCAAGAGTCTTTTGTCCCACCGTATCCGGAGCCTATACTCCCCAATCAGTCGACAGGATTCTTGCAGAAGTATCGGTTATTCATTCTGGGATTTCTCATTCTTGCGCTCATTGGTCTTTTCGTCACGAATAAAGGATTGCTGCTTGCTGCCATAGTGAACGGAAAGCCGGTTTTCCGGTGGGACCTGAACCGTGTGTTAGTGTCGCGCTTCGGCCAGCAAACATTAGAAAACATGATCAGTGAGGAGCTTATTGCGGATGCGGCAAAGAAAGCAGGTGTAGCAGTTTCGCAAGCAGAGATAGACGCCAAAGAAAAAGAACTGGTGGACAGTTTGGGTGGCAACGTAAAAATAGAGGATCTTCTCAAATACCAAGGAATGACGAAAAACGATTTTGATGATCAAATTCGCCTACAGCTTACGGTGCAAAAAGTTTTGGGGAAAGATATTGTCATAAGTGAGAACGATATCGATAATTTTATTGCCACAAGTAGCGCTATGTTGCGTGCAACTGATCCTGCTGGCCTCAAAGAAGAGGCGCGACAGGCGATCCTTGATAAAAAAATTGGCGAGAAGTTGCAGCCGTGGTTTCTGGAACTGAAACAAAAAGCCAATATCCTCAAGTTTTTGTAAAACTTCATGAAGACGTGGGAGAAGTTGCGAAAAGATCCTTCCTTATGGCCGCGATACTTTGTCCGAGAGAAAGTTACCCGCGCGATTCGCACATTTTTTGATGAACGAGAGTTCCATGAGGTAGAAACGCCCATCCTTATAGCTCATCCGCCGGCAGAGTCATATCTTGATGTATTTCAAACTACCATGTTTGATCGTCACCGACACCCAGCAACGGCATATTTATCAACTTCTCCAGAAGTACCGCTCAAAAAACTCATGGTTGCAGGACTGGGAAACTGTTACTCTTTGACCAAAAGTTTCCGTAACATGGAAACGCAAAGCAAATTGCATAATCCGGAATTTACGATCTTAGAGTGGTATCGAATTGGCGCCGACTATAAAGATATCATGAAAGACTGTGAGCAGTTATTGTTATTCATAAATCGCTTGACTGCTAGTACTTCAATGTTGAGATATCAAGGAGAGAAGATTGACTTGACAGCGCCGTGGGAGCGCTTGACCGTAGCAGAAAGTTTCAAAAAATATGCAAAAATTGATTTTGATATGTTTTTTGATATTGAAGAAGCCCGACGCATTGCAAAAGAGAAGGGATATCAAGTACATGCTAGAAATACATGGGAAGAACTTTTTGATCAGATATTCTTAAATGAGATTGAGCTGCACCTGGGGCATGGGAAGCCTACCATATTATATGAGTTTCCTGGGGTGATGGGAGCTCTTGCGAAGAAGAAATCCTCAGATCCCCGGTTTGCCGAACGATTTGAATTTTACATTGCCGGACTGGAATTGGGTGATTGTTATAGCGAACTGACAGATTGGAAAGAACAGAAAGAGCGGTTTAAGAAAGAGCTTGCCGAAGTAAAACGATTGGGAAAAACCATATATAATTACGATCACGATTTCATCAAAGCACTGAAAGTCGGTTTGCCGAAATGCAGTGGTATTGCGGTGGGAGTAGATCGATTGACTATGTTACTTACTGACACCGATGATATTGCCGACACACTTCTTTTCCCCGGAAAAGAAGAATTTTCATTGTTAGAATAACTACGGTCAAGGTATAATGTATGGTATGTCTTCAATAACAACCGCTGAATTCCGCAAGGGCATGTTTATTATTTTTAAAGACGAACCGCATCAAATTGTGGAATTTCAGCACGTCAATCCCGGAAAGGGGAGTGCGTTTGTACGAACACGGCTTAAGTCGTTAAAAACCAGCCGCGTGCAGGAGTTTACCTATAAGTCCGGCGATAGCGTCGAAGAATTTCCAGTGGAAACGCACGAAATGCAATACCTCTATAAAGAAGGCCCCGATCAAACCGGGGTAAAGGACAAGTACGTGTTTATGGACAACTATTCCTACGAGCAGTATAGCTTGCCGGAAAGCCTGCTTGGTGATTTTGTCTCGTATCTTAAGCCCAACGATACGTATCAAGTGATGGTCAATGATGATACTGCGGTTGGTCTCCGTTTCCCCAAAAAGGTGCGACTGTTGGTGACTGAAGCAGAAGAAGGAGCCCGCGGCGATACCGTATCCGGCGCAAACAAAGTGGTGACGGTGGAAACCGGTGCTAAAGTAAGCGTGCCATTGTTTATTAAACAAGGGGATACCATTGCCATTGATCCGGAAACCGGCACGTACCTTGAGCGCGCGTAGATACCCCTTTGCTTTTTGGGAATCTTCAGATAAAATTTTTTTTAAAAAACAGTGTGGGATCAAAAAGAACTGTTGACAAATTACTGCTTAAGCAGTAATTTGTCAACAGGATGACCCTCTCTGCTTCTTGGAGAGAAAAGAAAACCGGTTATGTCGCACACGCGTGTATCTCTCAGAACCCATACGGCAAATGTGCAGAGATCAGAACCCACTCTTCCTGCTCTCCCTTCGGATGTATTCATAGCCAACATTGCCTCCCTTCTTTCAAAACAATCTTATAAGGAAGAGCATCAACAAAAATATGCACCAGTTAAAGAGATTCTGGCTCTTTTAGGGAGAGGGGCAATACTGACCGGGGCATTGTTAGCACCAAAAAGTGCGCCGTTCTTTTTGTCTTTGATACAAGAATCTCCGGATTGGGAGACCTGGAAACACTATAATGTATGTTATTTACGGCGAACTCTTCGACGTCTTCAGCAGCAAAAGAATGTAGAGCTTGTGGAAGAGAAGGGGATGACGGTGATTCGTTTGACCGAAAATGGGAAACGGAAGATTCTCAAGTATAGCCTTAAGTCGCTCACAATAGATAAACCAAGACAGTGGGATGGGAAATGGCGACTTGTTCTCTATGATGTGCCGACCGTCAATAAACCACTGGGAGATCTCATTCGGCAGACATTGCGTACCTTTGGATTTTACGCAATACAAGATAGCGTGTATCTTTCTCCTTATCCGTGTTTTGATCAAATAGAATTTCTTCGAGAGTATTATCAGCTCGGCGAAAAAGTTCAATACATGGTGGTGGAGCGGATAGAGCATGATGATGCGTATAAAACGTACTTTAATCTTCGTTGACATTTTTATGCTTAAGCATAGATTTGTCAACAGATGACGTGTTTGGCAAATAAGGTAAATCAGAAACGAAGAGAATAAGCAAAAGAAGAAAGTTGACAGAGCTATGATTCGATGGGTACGGATATTGGTTATCTTTCTTCTCGGTTTTGGCGTAAGCATCTTTGCTCAATACGCCCTCCGCTTTCGGTCTTTTCCAGGGACAGGCATATTGCCTGAAGTAACTCGTGAAGCAACGCCCACGGCGACCATTCGAGCATCTGTTGAGACAATGACCGTGAAGCGGGTGATTGATGGAGATACGATTGAGCTTGCCGACGGCCAGCGCGTGCGCTACATCGGTATAGACACGCCGGAAACCGTGCATCCGCAGAAATCCGTGGAGTGCTTTGGTGTTGAGGCAAAAGAAGAGAATCGAAGGCTTGTTGAAGGGAAAACAGTACAACTGGAAAAAGATGTATCGGAAACTGATCAGTATGGCAGGCTACTGCGCTATGTATATGTTGACAGCGTGATGATCAATGACGTTTTGGTGCGGCAGGGGTTTGCCTACGCAGTTACGTTCCCGCCGGATGTAAAGTATCAAGAGCAGTTTCGGCAGGCGCAGATCGAGGCGCGGGAGAATAATCGCGGATTATGGGCAGGATGCTCCTTGGGAACGATCAATACTCCAAGCCCGATACCTGCGACAACGAGATCGAACGAATCGAATAAAGACTGCGCGATCAAGGGTAACATTTCTGCATCGGATGAGAGAATTTATCACATGCCCGGATGTGGTTCCTACGACAAAACCGTGATTGATGAAACTGCCCAAGAGCGATGGTTTTGTACAGAAGAGGAAGCGCGTGCTGCTGGCTGGCGCAAGGCAAAAAATTGCCCTTGAGAGTGTTGACATAGATTGCGACCAATGGAACAATGGAAGCATGGATGACATTTCTCCTCAACCGTCCCAAATATCAGTCTCCCCAGAAACTTCAGAAAGAGAAGCTCCGCCCACTAGTGCACCTGAACCACTCACCTATGAGGAAACACCGATTATTGAGCCTGTTCCTGATGCCTCTGTACATTCATCAAACCCAAGCACGCCGCCCCCACCGCGGCAATCGTCTTTTCTTCTATGGATGCTTCTCTTTGGCGCCATATTTTTCCTCGGCGTATGGTTAAGCTCGTTTATTCGACAGTTTCTTCCCAGCGACCTTTCTTTCCTCGGTACGCCGCAGAAAGAAACGAATATGACACCCACACCATTGCCTACCACCCGTTCCGACCCATTTGTCGGCTGGCGCACGTACTCTGTGATTTCCGGAATCACGAGAAAAGCCGTAGATGGGGTGAGCTTTAAGCTGCCGCCGGAAGTGAGCGAACTATTTTGTGATGGAGTGGGTTGCGGATCGCAAGGGGCGTATCTCCCCGGAGGAACGCGATTTACAGTTGCCGCTCGCGGCGTCGGGCAGATATTTGCCGACTACCGCGGGAAAGTGGTGACGGACTTCGGCGGCCAGCCGTTTGCAACCAGTGAAACCGTCGTCGGTGGAAGAGGAGCGCTTTCATTTGTGGGCGATTTTACCGGATCAACGGTGACCGGGTATACGTTTACGAAAATGCGGGGAGTTATGATTGCGGTGACTGACCGACTCGCTTTAGAAGTAAATCACTTTGCTCCAGTCGGCGTCACATCTGATTTTGCTTCTGATGATGCGCTGTTTTCTAAAATTTTAGAGACATTTACTTTTACCAATGGGAAATAATAAGCGGTTCGTTTGTTTTTTGTGGCAGATGACTCCAAATAGCTTCGGTGACAAAGGGCATAAAGGGGTGGAGAAGTTTGAGGAGAGCAATAAATGAATTGAATAATATGGCGTATGAAATTTCGCCCTTTTTATAGTCTTCAATATACGAATCAGCGAATGTGTGCCAGGTAAATTCGTACAGCCACTGCGCAGCTTGACCGAATTGATACGAATCAATTTTTTTTGTTACGGTCTTTACTAGGGTTGCGACTTTTTTTCTCACCTCGTTATTTTTTGTCTCTGTTCCTTTGAATTTGTTTGTATCTGACATAATGAACCGTCCGATATTCCAAACTTTATTGGCAAAGTTTCTCATGCCGCGGATTTTGTCTTCGGAAAGTGATTGATCATTACCACTCGCAGTACCATAGACCAGAGACATGCGGAGGCTATCGGCGCCGTATTGGTCAATCATTTTTAATGGATTGATGACGTTTCCTCTGGATTTACTCATCTTTTGTCCTTTGCTATCACGAACTAACCCATGAAGATAAACAGTATGGAACGGTACATCGCCGGTTGCATATATCCCCAACATGATCATCCGGCACACCCACCAGGGGAGTATGTCATATCCCGTTTCCATGACCGACGTTGGGTAAAAATAGTCAAAGTCATTGCTTCGGAAATCTGAGGGTTTACCCTGAGCGACACGAAGTGTCGCGAAGGGCCATTGGCCGGAAGAAAACCAGGTGTCGAAGGTGTCGGTATCCTGCTCTATGTGGTTATTTTTACACTTGGAACACGTGGTGGGCGTTGAGCCGGCAGTCACGGTCCACTCTTTGCAATCTAAACATTTCCATGCCGGGATGCGTATGCCCCAGACGATTTGGCGAGAGATATTCCAGTCGTGAAAGTCAGTGAGCCATTGGATGGCTCGTTTTTCAAAACGTTTTGGGACAAACGATAGTTTTTTCTTTTTGATTGCCTCGATAGATGCATCCGCCAGGGGTTTTACTTTGACAAACCACTGTTCCATAGGAAGCGGCTCAATGATGGTGCCGCATTTGTAGCAGGTGCCGATGCGGTGGATATACTGTTCATCAACTTTAACGAGGAGGCCGTCTTTTTTGAGATCCTCAACCATGAGCGCACGCGCTTCTGCTACCTTTTTGCCGTGATAAATTTCAGCTCGAGCGCGATACTTTGGGTCAACATCTTTTTTTGCCAGAAACCAGGAGAAGTCCATACGGCCGCGAAAGTTGATGATGGGCGTCACCGGTAAGTTAAATTTCTGTCCCAGCTCAAAGTCATGCGGGTCGTGTGCCGGAGTTACTTTCATAATGCCGGTGCCAAACGCGGGATCCACATGAGGATCAGGGATGACCGTCATTTTGACGGGTCCCAAAAGTCCTGTGATGTCGTACGTTTTGCCGATCGCATCTTTGTATCGCTTGTCTTTGGGATTGACGGCAAGTGCGGTGTCGCGGAATTTTGTCTCCGGCCGAGCGGTAGCGATCGTAAACGGACCGTACTTCATGTAATAGAGAGGGTCGTTCCTTTCGACGTACTTGACCTCTAGATCCGAAAATCCCGTGCCGTCGCGGGTGCAGTAATTGACAAGCCGTGTCCCGCGATACACCAATCCGTCGTCGTACAATTTTTTGAAGGTTTTATAGACTATCTCCACGATGTTCGGGTCGAGCGTAAATGTGTTTCTGCTCCAGTCGAGGGAAAATCCCAATCTGCGTAGCTGATTTTCCATGGTGCCGCGATTTTTCTGCACAAAGTCCCAGATCATCTGGTAGAGCTCCTCGCGTGGATAATCGAAGCGATTTTTCCCTTCTTTTACCAACTGTTTTTCAAACACATACTGGGTTTCAAAACCGGCATGGTCAGCTCCGGGAAGCCAGAGTGAAGGGTCGCCCTTCATGCGATGGTAGCGAATCATGATGTCCTCAATCACGTACATGGCATGACCTAAATGAAGATCTGCATTGGCATTGGGAGGAGGGAGAACAATACTAAAAGGGAGCTTGCCCCGAGTCTTTCGAGGGGAAAAATAATTTCCCGATTCCCACATTTGGTAGATTTTTTCTTCTACGGATTTCGGATTGTACGTTTTATCCATACCAGGTAGTAGATCTGCACGGCATCGTTTTCACGATGCAAATACAGATTTTACTTTAATAAAAACTCGATAACTTGCAAGCACTAATATCATGTGAGCCAATGTAGGTTTGCATCGTCGTGCAGATTCACTACCTGGCCATGGCTGTATTGTACGTCAATTCAGATGTTTTCTTCAACGGAAAGGTCGGGGAGAGCGGTGATATCATGCCAATCAACGGGTTTACTTTTAAAAAATGCGCAGGAAGCGATGTATACAGCATTATCGGTACAGAGCGCCGGTGACGGCGCATGAATTGAGAATTGATAATTGAGAATTGATAATTTTTCGCGAAGACAGGAATTTGCGGCGACACCACCGGAGATAAGGATTGATTGAGCATGGTACTTTTCGGCGGCCTTGATGGTTTTGGCAACCAACACATCAGTAATTGCTTCTTGGACTTCATAGGCAAAAGCATTGACGAGGGCTTCATCATGCGTCTCCTGTTTTTTCCACTCTCGAAGAACCGCAGTTTTCAGCCCGGAAAATGAGAAGTTTAATGTTTTGTCATAGAGAAGTGGTCGTGGTAATTTTATTGGATTATTGGATAATTGGATTATTGGATAATTTGCGGCAGCTGCCGCAATGGCCGGTCCGCCACGATTGCCAAAACCCAAAAGCCTGGCTGTTTTATCAAACGCTTCGCCTGCCGCATCGTCCAGTGTTCCGCCAAGCCACGTAAGGTCGCTTCTTGACTTCATGAGATAGAGCTCTGTGTGTCCGCCGGACACGACGAGGGAAATGACAGGGAATTCAACTGGTTGAGAAGGCGAAAGGAAGTTCCCAAACATGTGGGCGATGACATGATTGACGGGAATTAATGGTTTTTTGGTGACAAAGGCGATAGTTTTTGCGGTTTCGACACCGATAAGGAGACTGCCGATTAACCCGGGACCGATGGTGACTGCAACTTTATCGATATCATCGATGGAAAGTTTTGCCTGTTCAAGTGTCTCTTTAATCACCGGCATAATGACGCGGTGTTGCTCCCGCGCAGCAACTTCCGGCACGATGCCGCCATATTTTTGGTGCATGGTAGTGGAGGAGGCTACGACGTTGCTTAAAATTTTTATGCCATCCTCGACTATGGCCGCCGCGGTTTCATCACAGGAAGTTTCAATGGCCAATATTTTCATACTCCGATTTTACTCAAGTCCCAGGAGTTTGGCCAGTTGCGAGGTAGAGGGGGTGTGGATTTTGGGGATTTCAACGAGTGTTGCGCCGAAACGAGCGGCTTGCTGACGTTTTTTGTCTACCATAGGATCGCCAACGGTTACGGCAATGACGTCTGGTTTGATACGCTCTACGAGATTAACATAGTCTTGGTCAGTGGTGACTCGCGGAAGCATAATAACCTCATCAATAAATGACAGCGCCTCAAGCATCTGTTTTCGCTGACTTTGACTGTGAATAGGCCGGCTATCGCCTTTGAGCTTTTTTACCTTCTCATCAGACTCAAGAAGCACTATGAGTTTATCGCCTTTTTGTTTTGCTTGTTTGTAATGCAAAAGGTCAAAACACCCGCCGACTAAAACCACACGTTTTTCCATATCGGTCACATTAGTCTAATGAGACTCATTAGTCAAATTCCCCGCAGGTATACTGCTTGCCAGGGGCGGAAGTTGGAAGTGAATGTGGTATCTTGTAAAACTTCCGCGCCTCGTGTTACTTTATATTGAAAGGATGTATTCGTGCCCCAGGCGGCAAAGTCTACCTGTTTAACTACTCCCTTGGGTAACATTGGATCATCTTGATAGAGGTCTGGCGGCGGGGGAGTCAACCCCCACACCTGGTGGTTGAGAATCTGCGCAGTTCTTCCGTCGCTCGTGCCATAGAGTTCAAAGGTCAAATTCATGGTATTGGTATCGGTTTTGGCTTGGATAAGGATGTAAGCAGACGTATCATTTTTGATGACCAGGTCAACCGTTGGGCCAAAGACGGTGGCATCAATACCAGGTTTTACCCCTCCCTGCTCATAGTACCCGACGCGGTATGCGTGCGCGGTACGGGAAAGAATGGGAAGGCCCGCGCTTAGCGCGGCCCGAAAGAGTGTTGTGGAAACTTGGCAGACGCCGCCGCCATCTCCTAGCACCGTGCGGCCATCTTTAATAATGTACGCAGACTGGTAGCCGGTTGCTGCAGAAATATCGCCAGTGGCATCGTTAAACGACAGGTTGTCCCCGGGTTTGACGAGAATGCCATTGAGTCGTGACGCTGCCATGACAATGTTATGGATACGATTCGGAATCGACCCGCGAAATTGGCTCTCTCCGCGGCCAATGAGTTCTTTAATGCCAAACGTGTTGACCTTATCTGTCGTAATTGCGGGTTTGATGGTGTCAACAGGAAGGGTAATGTGGATAAGTCCGCCGGCTGGCGGATTCGAATCATTTGCGGCAAGAAAGGCCGTGATAAATCGTTTTTTTGCCTCAACAGCATTGAGTTTTCTTCCTTCCTTTGACGGGCGAAATGCAGTGACTTTACCGTTTTTATATTGAAAGAGGGCATTTTGCATTGGAACATCAATATGGTCGCTCACGGAATCCAAGAGATCGTCTAGTACCTGTGTTTTCCAGCGGAAAAATGGCGTCAGGTTCACTTGGGGTTTGGCAAATTTTGCAATGAAATCACTGCCAAGGTAGCCGGAGCGGCCCACCAACATGGCTTGTTTAGCAGAAAGCGTGGCGTCGTAGCCAATATCCAGTTGGGTCCCTGAAATTGTGGCAATGGTATGCCCAGATTGCAGTTCAAATTTCATATCGGCAAAGGACTTGTTGACGGAAAGCCAGTATGCTTCAACTTCTTGGGCTGTTTTCCCGCCGAAGGAAATGCCATTGACCGCAACATTGGGATAGACACGATTGGTATACCTTTTTTCAAAAGCAACGGATGTGGCAAAGCTTACTATGAGAATGAGGAGAGTTATCCAGAGTCCTCCGGAGACCGCCCCATGAAGACCCGCCATCTTGCCCTTTCTATCAGCCATGGTATGATAATTGTACTCCTATGGCTGATGGGCCACCACAAACAAATCCGTCCTCGGGGGAGTTTGCACCGGTTGTGCCGCCACGAGATGCACCGATGGTTTATGGCGTGACGAGCGCACCTCCTCCAGCCCAGCCTGCGGCGGGGCCAGTCGGCGGACCTCAAGCTGCTCCTGCGCAGGAGACGGTGGTGGTGCCCACTAGCACCCCGCCACCCGGCGGAGCGGTACCCACGGATGTTATACAAAATCCATTTATTCCACAAGGAGTGACGCCGAATGAGGCTCAGGCTGCTCCTGCATCTGCCGGCGGAGCGGTACATGGTAGTGGGGTACGACGGATAATCATGATGTTGGTTTTGCTCCTGTTTGTTCTTGGGATAGCTCTCGCCGGAAAGTTTGCATTAGGGTTTCTAACCCAGCAGCAGGAAGTGACTATTACCTACTGGGGACTCTGGGAAGATGATGCAACGGTGCGTAGTGTGCTCACCGCATTTGAAGGAGCACATCCCAAAATAAAAGTTTCCTATTTCAAACAATCACCGAAGCAGTACCGCGAGCGGCTCGCTGATGCGATTGCCCGCGGAGAAGGGCCGGATGTTTTCCGATTTCATAATACCTGGGTTCCGATGCTTCGAGGCGATCTTGCAACGGTACCCGTGAAAATCATGACTGCTGCACAATTTGCAAGCGCGTTTTACCCGGTTGCCAGCCGCGATTTAGTTGCAGGGACCAATATCTACGGTATTCCTTTGGAAATTGACGGATTGGGGCTCTATTATAACGAAGATACGTTGGCGCAAGCTGGCGTGAGCGTACCCACGACCTACGAGGAACTCCTCAATGTAGTGCCAAAACTCACGGTAAAAAACGGCAATACGATTGTCTCTTCGGCTATTGCATTGGGAACCACCAATAATGTGGAACATTTTAGTGATATCGTTGCAACCATGATGATGCAGAATGGCGCCAAACTTGACCAACCCACGGGAGCTGAAGCAGAACAAACGCTTATCTTTTACCGAAAATTTGCTGATTTTGCAGATCCCGCATATACCTGGAATGAAACCATGGATAATTCGATATCTGCATTTGCCAGTGGCAACGTTGCCATGATTTTGGCTCCATCATGGCGCGCGTTTGATATCAAACAAATAAATCCTGCCCTGCGTTTCAAAATTGCCGCAGTCCCCCAGCTTCCGGGAAATACCGTCACGTGGGCATCCTATTGGGTGGAGGGCGTCTCGAGTAAAAGCAAAAATCAAAACGCTGCATGGGAATTTGTGAATTACCTCACCAGTCGCGAAGCAGCAATCAAACTGTATACAGAGGAATCCAAGATCCGATTATTCGGCGAACCGTATGCTCGCGTGGAACTTGGAGCAAGCATCAAAGATGATCCGTATGCAGGCGCATTTATTACACAGGCAAGTTTAGACGCGCGGTCGTTTCCCCTCTCCTCGCGGACATTTGATAACGGACTCAATGATAAACTCATTAAATACCTCGAAGATGCGATCAATGGCATGGCAGGCGGAGTTGCCCCTTCTGCGGTACTCCAGACCATGGCTTCTGGGTTTCGACAAGTATTGGGTCAATACGGTCTTACTTCAGGTGTGGCTCCTGCCAGTCGATAATGTTCCATGATTAGCAAGCGACATGCATGCCTTGCCACTCTCCTGTATGCGGATATTTTTGATTATCCGTTGACTGCATCAGAGGTGATCTATTGGTCCGTGCTTTATGAAAATCCTCGTCCGTTTCCCAAGG
Source organism: Candidatus Gottesmanbacteria bacterium (assembly GCA_016182725.1). Taxonomy (GTDB): domain Bacteria; phylum Patescibacteriota; class Microgenomatia; order UBA10105; family UBA927; genus JACPFZ01. The sequence continues at coordinate 4,471 of JACPFZ010000020.1, read as the reverse complement.
AGGTAAAAAAGAAAAAGCAGTTTTTTATCTTTCCGGGACGCGAAGCAATCATTGCTACGAGAGAAAAACGGAGGCGCTGGGCCGGGAAAAAGTGGGGAATTGCCAGGAAAGTCGCACGGATATTGCGGTGTATCCCAACCATTGAGCTTATTGGCGTGACCGGAGGGCTTGCAATGGACAATGCAAAGAAAGAAGATGACATTGACCTTTTCTGTATTGTTGCTCCGGGAACTATCTGGACGAGCCGCTTGTTGGCAACCATGGTGGTAGAACTTTTGGGAAAACGGCGGAGACCGGGAGACAGGATGGTTGCGAATTCCGTGTGTCTCAATATGTTTATGTCTTCCGATGCACTCATGCTGCCGAAGGGAGAATGTGATTGGTACGCTGCGCATGAAGTGTTGCAGATGCAGTGTATCTGGGAGCAAAAAGGCACATATCAGAAGTTTTTGCAGGCAAATTCGTGGGTGAAAGCGTTTCTGCCGAATGCATGGAATCAAAAAACCAGAATTACGAATTACGAATTACGAATTACGAAGAAGCAACCAATCCTTTCTCAATTAATAATAAAAATTATGAGATTTTTTGAGCCAATGGCAAAACATGTGCAACTTCAATACATGAAAAAGCATCGGACGACGGAGGTGGTGAGCGATACCGTATTGCGATTTCACCCCCAAGACGCGCGTCTTTGGGTGAAAAGAGCGCTTGCTGTCCGACTAAAGCCATACAATATCCCCCTTGACAAAGTTTTCTATGCTCGCTAAAATAGCACTCACCTTAATTAACTGCCAGATATTTCTATGAAAAACCCTTACAGGGTAAAGGAGGACATCGTATGAAAAAAGTTAACGTAACGCCGTTATTTGATAACGTGCTCATTAAACCTCTGCAAGCGGAAGAAAAACTTCCTTCCGGCATCGTCCTTCCCGACACCGCAAAAGAAAAACCCCAGATTGGACAGGTTATGGCAATAGGTTCTGGAACCACCAATGTTAAAGGGAAGAAAGTGAAAATGGCCGTCAAAGTGGGCCAGAAAGTGATGTATAAAAAGTGGGGCGGCAATGAAGTGAAAGTCGGCGGTGAAGAATGGATGATTGTGGAACAGAAAGATATTTTAGCGATAGTCGAATAAGAGTTATAAAGATTATAAAAATTATAAGGGGGTTCTATGGCAAAGCAAATTAAATTTTCTGAAGATGCACGTCAGGCGATGGTCCGAGGCGTGAATATTCTCGCTAAAGTAGTGGTGACGACTCTGGGTCCCAAAGGCAGAAATGTCGCCATAGATAAAAAGTGGGGTGCGCCGAACGTGATCCATGACGGCGTCACAGTAGCCAAAGAAATCGAACTTGAGGATCCGTTTGAAAACATGGGTGCGCAGCTTGTGAAAGAAGCCGCCAGCAAAACCAATGATGTTGCAGGTGATGGGACCACGACCGCAACACTGCTTGCCCAGGCAATCGTCAATGCTGGATTTAAAAACGTGACCGCCGGGGCTAACCCCATGATCGTCAAAACCGGCATGGAAAAAGGCGTCGAGGTAATTGTTGCCGAAGTTAAAAAGATGGCAAAGGCAGTCAAAGACGCGGATGTTGCGAAAGTGGCAACGATTAGTGCCCAGGATGACAAAATCGGAGCGATGATTGCGGAGGCTCTTGAAAAAGTCGGGAAAGACGGCGTCGTCACCGTTGAAGAAGGCAAAGGTTTGACCATGGAAATTGAGTACAAAGAGGGCATGGAGTTTGATAAAGGCTATGCAAGCGCCTACTTTGTGACCAATTCGGACAAGATGGAAGCAGAGCTTGAAGATGCGTACATCTTAATCACGGATAAAAAGATTTCTGCCATTGCCGACCTATTGCCGTTCCTTGAGACTTTCATTAAAGTTTCCAAGAATTTGGTGATTATTGCCGATGAAATCGAAGGCGAAGCCCTTGCGACGTTGGTAGTCAATAAGATGCGCGGTACCTTCAATGTGTTGGCAATTAAAGCGCCGGGCTTTGGAGACCGACGTAAGGAAATGCTTGAGGATATCGCGGTGTTGACCGGCGGGACCGTGATTTCTGAAGACACCGGTCGGAAACTCGAAAACGTCAAAGTCGAAGACTGCGGCCGCGCGGATAAAGTCTGGGCAGACAAAGAAAACTGCCGGATTATCGGTGGCAAAGGAACTCCCGTGAGCCTCAAGTCTCGCATTGCGCAAATCAAGCGCGAGATGGACGAAACCACCAGCGACTTTGACCGCGAGAAGTTGCAGGAACGGTTGGCAAAACTTTCCGGCGGGGTAGCCGTCATTAACGTTGGCGCTGCAACGGAAGTGGAACTGAAAGACAAAAAGGAACGAGTGAATGATGCAGTGGCCGCAACCAAGGCGGCACTGGAAGAAGGCATTGTTGCCGGAGGAGGTGTTGCTCTTCTGCGGGCGCGTCAATCCTTATTGAAACTTAAGGATACTTTGAAGAATGCGGATGAAAAAATCGGCGTGGATATTCTCTATCATGCATTGGGTGAACCAATCCGTTGGATTGCGAAAAATGCCGGTGCTGATGACGGATGGGTGTTAAAAACCGTTGAGGAATCCAAGGTTGCCGATTATGGCTTTGATGCTATGGCCATGCAGTTTGGATCCATGTTGACAGCGGGAGTCCTGGATCCGGCCAAAGTCACTCGGTCAGCTGTCCAAAATGCCGCAAGTATTGGCATGATGATTCTGACAACCGAAGCATTGATTACGGACATAGTTGAGAAAAAAGAAACTCCAGCGATGCCACCCGGAGGTATGGGCGGTATGGGAGGAATGGATTATTAAAAATTTGAAACTTAAAAAGCCCCGGACAACCGGGGCTTTTTGGTATACTACCAGCAATGGAAAAACATTTGACGGCGACGGTGTATCTGGTAGCAAGGGTTGATGGCGAAGTAAAAGTGCTTTTGCATAAGCACAAAAAGCATACTATGTGGTTAGGGATTGGTGGGCATGTGGAGAAACAGGAAAGTCCTCCGCAAGCAGCAGTGCGGGAAGTAAAAGAAGAAGCGGGGATTGATGTCGAACTTTTTACCGACAAAAAAGATTTTATAAAAACTCAATATGTCGCCGAGCTCGTTCAGCCCTTTATCATTTTGGAAGAAAAAATTCTTGCACAAGAAGATAAACCGGAACACCGTCATGTTGATTGCATTTACTTTGCCGTTGTTCAAAATCCACAAGACGTTACGATGCAAGAGGAATTTCGATGGCTATCTTTTGATGAGTTGAAGAAGCTAGAATTACAAAAGGAAGTCCGATACAATGCAGAACATGCGATTAAAATTTGTAATTCACATATTTAAGCATATCACTCGCATCGTGTTAACATGTTAACACGATAATATATAGAATTATTCTACTAATCAACGATATGAAAGAAGAGTTTCTCTTAATACCGCTTTCTTCTGGGAAACAAGTACAAGGATTATTACGAAAACCAAATGGAGACGGAATGTTTTCAGTAGTAGTTATTGTGTCGGGGTTTGGGATGGATTTGCATGAATATAAAAACTCTAATGATGAAGTATCGAGGAAATTGGTTGATGTTGGATTTGCGACGTTGCAGTTTAATTTTAGTGTGGTTGGAACGGATCGAGAATTGAGTCTGCCCGATAGAGCAGCAGAGTTACAAAACGTATGGGAGTGGGTAAAACATCGACGTGATATAGACACAGGAAGGATGGACGTCCATGGGACATCATTTGGTGTGCCCACCATTATGTGGGCAAACATAACAGATGTGAAGTCTTTTATATTTGTCAGTGGTGTGTATTATCTGACATGTTTTAAAAAACAATTTGAAGGAAGGGGAGCGACCATATATTACGATCGAGATACGGATTTACCAAGAAGCAGCGGAAGAAAGACCGTTGTTGGTCCGGAATTTTGGCCAGCCGTTGACTTGTTTAATCCGGTTGTTCTTGCAAAAAAAATAAAGATCCCAACGTTTATGATTCACGGTGATCAGGATACGAAAATTGATACCAAGGATGTCGAACAAGTTTTTGATGCAGTTGCCAGTAAAAAGAAAAAGTTTAAAATTTTTAAAGGTGGAGACCATGGAATTACTGACGTGTCACGACGCATGCGGGAAGAATTTTTGGCTGATATAGTAAGATGGTTTAAAGAAACATTATAATATATATTAATGTGTTAACATATTAATACGATGAAACAATTTTATTTAGCGGAAATTACGACGAAGGATAAACTGGTGCATCAGGGAATTTTTTACCGACCTACAAACTCAAGCGGCCGTGCAATTTTATGGGTGCATGGGTTAAGCGGAACATTTGATGGTGATATTGCCATACATGAAGCTTTTGCCAACGTTTGCGAAAAAGAAGGGTGGGGATATGCGGCGTTTCACAACCGGGGGCGCAACTTAATTGCTGGCATCCGAAAGCTCGATGGCACACCACCAAAAGGCTATTCATATTT
>JACPFZ010000018.1:11281-14236 GCA_016182725.1 Candidatus Gottesmanbacteria bacterium | reverse complement strand
CTGGCCGCACGCCATCGAGTGGGTCTCTCAATACATAAAGGAAAACTACTATAACCAAGGAATTACGGACCTCAAGGCAATCGGTGCCAAGTGGGCGCCTCCGTCCGTAAACACCGGCTATTCCTGGACCAATTGCGTTTCCGAGTTCCAAAAGAGCATCCTATAGCCTCATTTTCACCCTCATAATTTCCTTCAAATCGTCGCGATGGTGTGCTCTATGAACTGAACCCATCGCGACACCTATTGGGGAAAACAGTTGGGAGAGAAACCGTAAGGTTTCGCCCCAAGAGGAGCCCATAAAACTTGACAAATAGGGCTTTTTGGGCTATACTATCCTCTAGATCCTAAAGTAGATTTCGATGTCTGCTTTAGGATTTTTTAGTGGTTGCTTAATAAGTATTCGAATTTAGCAACCACTCTCCGCCGCTCAAGCGCAGCGTGAGGCGTGTACGAATAGTACTGAAAAGCCGAACGCTAAGCTTAGGCGGATGACCGAGCAAGTAAGGCTGGTACTGGGGTAACCATAACTCTATGAAACACCTTTTTGCCATTCTTACCATCTTCCTTATTGGAGCCATCTTGATTGCTCCATTTCAGCTTGTGCGCGCCGTAGAACAAGAAGCGGGCGCTGCTGCTACGCTTTCGTCTACCTTGGTAACCCGTGACCATCGGGTGGACCACCTGCGCAAATTCTTGCAGTCCCATGAGTCTCCGCTTGCGACAGAAGCTGGTCATTTCGTGGCAGAAGCAGACCGTCTCAACCTTGATTGGAAACTTGTCCCTGCTATTGCGGGTACGGAATCTACGTTTGGGAAACACATCCCGTACGGCTCCTTTAACGCCTGGGGATGGGGAATCCCCACCGGTGCCCAGTGGGGCGTAGCATTTGCCGACTGGAAAGGCGGGATTACTGCGGTTTCCGAGGGGCTGCGCTATAACTATATGGATAAAGGTGCCAAAACCGTGGAACAAATTGGCCGAATCTACGCGGCTTCTCCCAGATGGGCGGGAAACGTGCGCTTTTTTATCAATAAGATCGAGGCGTTTACTCCCAACACGCCCTCTCTCATCGACATCACGCTATAATCACAAAAGCGGTATAATACTGTGGGTGCCAGAGTGCTGAAATTTGGTATACAGGCACGGCTTAGAACCGTGTGCCCAAAAGGCGTGGGAGTTCGAGCCTCCCCTCTGGCACACACAGGAGAGGTTTCCCGCAATTCTTTCCGAACTGAAAGTTCGGAATTAGAATGCGGGATCCCGAAGTTCTATTCCGCCAAAGGCGGAAAGATACTTCTGGGACGAGTCCTCTCTGCGGCACCAGATGACTCTTCCTACACATATATTGGCTGGCTTCATAATTGGCAAACTCACCGGGGATTTCCCTACGGCACTTGCTGGTTCTTTGGCAGTAGATGTGGACCATGCCATTCCATATATCCGCCACGGCATGCTGCGGAAACCCCGAAGGCTCCTCCAAACAATCTTTGGTAAAACCGACCCGTGGGGCGACCAAAGAAACGTTTTCCATAGTGTTTTCAGTTGGTTTGTTATTTCGCTCTTGCTTTTCACAGTACAGAGCAGATTTGGCTCCGTATTTTCCATCGCCTATATGGTCCATTTGGTTCTTGACGCCGTAGATGGCGCGGTTTTCTACCCGTTTTTCCCTTTCAAAAAATTCGTCATAAAAGGACCAGTGCCATACGCTTCTCAACAAGAGATTATTTTTGATGTGTGTTTGCTTTCCGTTTTTCTCGTCCTTTTCACTATTTGACCACTACCCCTTTTCTCGTGTACGATGGCGATATGAGGAAAATTGTCGCCCTCATTCTTTTTGCATTCGCGATAGTGGGAGTAGCGCATGCGTCATCGCCGCAAGCCTATCAGGACTACCTGTACCAATTCGATCTCTATCGGCAGTCCTACACAGATTTCGGTGTTGCTAAAAACGAGTATCAAAAGTTTAAAAGTTTGGAGAGTCAGACTGCGGCCCTGGACAAAACGCGGCTCATGCTTGTTCAACGGGACAACCTACTTCGCGCGTATCTACTGCTCCTCAATGAAAAATTGAATGAAACTGCCGGCATGATCCCTACCGAAAAGCAGCTCTACCAAACCCTTATTCGCAGTGAAGTAACCTTTTTAGAAAATCACATAAAACTCATCCCGTCCGTCGGGTCGTTGGAAGACGCCGTCACCGTGAGTAAGCAACTTGAGTCTCATTATCTTATCCTCCAAAAGTCCATGCGCCAGACGATTATCGGCATATCGGTGGGCGATGTAAACGCCCTGCGGCGCGAGTTTGATCGGGTTCTGGGCATGGCACAGGCACTCACGAACGCCGCTCGGGGCACATTCACGCCGCAGAAACAGGTGACGATTGACCGGTGGCTTTTGCAAATTACCAACAAACGGAGCCTCTACCAGCAAAAAATTGACAGCATTACCTCGGAAAATGCCATATGGGAAGCAAGCAATGGAGAGGAAATGAATCGAAAATTTTTAAGTCTCCAGCAAAAAATCGGCGCGAGCCGCCAGGAACTGTTAGAAGCAAGCGGATTTTTGACGGAACTGGTCAACACCCTGCGGTATGTTGATTAATACTATGGTGGATACACAACAACCCAGCCCGCAACCTTCTGTGCCCCAGCCGCAACCGTCGGTGGCGCCTAGTCCTCCCGTGGTTATTCCTCAGCCGCCGAAACAAATTCCGACATGGCTTATCGCTGTTGTCGTCGTCATGGGATTTCTCGCCGTTTTTGGTGTTGCAAAAATGATCCAAAAACCGTCTCCGCCAGCTGGCGGACCGACTCCGACACCCAACGCTACGCTCACGCCCACACCGATCCGGCAACGTTCCTCATTTGCCACAACATCTGCGTTCATGACCATTGATAATGCGGTAGCTTCCTATGCTGCTTCCGTCACAGCATACAACGCGAGCGACCCCAGTCT
>JACPFZ010000018.1:0-11218 GCA_016182725.1 Candidatus Gottesmanbacteria bacterium | reverse complement strand
AGTCTTTCCCCGCCGGTCCTCGACCTTAACCTGGGTTTACCCTGAGCTTCGAAGGGTTCTAAAATCAAGCCAAACGTGATATACTTGTATCATGAAAACTGACATGAAACGCCTAGAAGGCGGCACCATTGAACTCACTATGGTCATCCCGTGGGAAGAAGTCGAAAAAACGTACGAACACGTCGTTTCTGGTATTGTCCAAAACTCAGAGCTTGCCGGCTTTCGCAAGGGAAAAGCACCAAGGAAACTGGTGGAAGAAAAGCTAAATAAAGGGGAAACATACGAAGAAGTGCTCAAAAAAATCATTCCTCACGCATACGACAGCGCGCTCCGTGAGCAAAAACTTCATCCCGTGGTTACGCCGAAAATCGAACTGAAAGAAGCTACCGAGAAAAAAGATTGGGTCATCCGGGCCACAACTTGCGAAAAACCAGAAATACAGATGGGGGACTACAAAAAGGCAATTGCCGATCTCAAAGCTTCCAAACATAAAAAAATCTGGCTACCCGGAGAAAAGGTGGCAAAAGAAGAAAAGCCGGAGGAACAAAAACCCACACTTGACCAACTCCTCACGACACTTGCCAAATCCGTGAGAGTAACTCTCCCCGCTCTTCTTATCGAGCATGAGGTCAACCGGTTGCTTTCCGACCTTATTGACCAAACGAAAAAACTGGGCCTGACGGTCGAGCAGTACCTGAGTTCAACCGGCAGAACAGGGGAAAGCATCCGCCGCGAATATGAAGAGCAGGCCAAGCGTACGTTGACACTGGAGTTTGCATTGGAGAAAATTGCCGACACCGAAAGTATATTCGTTTCCGATGATGATATTGATACGGATATCAAAACTGCCAAAACCGATGAAGAAAAAAAGTCCTTAGAAGGACAGCGTTATTACGTTGCCTCGGTCTTGCGCCGCCAAAAGACGCTTGACTTTCTGGCTACTTTATAATATAGCAAAGCTAGTATGAATAATCCGTTTCAAACGCAAGCAAAAGTCAAGCCGAAACTCTACACCAACGACAGTATCTTAGAAGCACTGCGCAGTGTCGGCGGTGGCGTGACGCAGGCGGTGGGCAAAGATGTCATGGGTAAGGGGACAAGCGATGTGTTGGCAGCTCTGTTGGGTCAAACACCCAAAACATCCGGAGAATTACAAGAAAATCAAGCGATAAACTTTCGCAAACCCGAGCACAAGGCGGCTCCCGCGCCCATCCGCAGAGAAGAAGCTCCCAGGCAATCTCTTTCGGATCTGGATACCATGAAAGTGAAGGGGGAGCTTGCCGCCGTACGGCAGGAACTCAAAGCATTATCAGATTCGATCAAGGCGTTCCATCAAGAAGTGCAAAAGGCAGTATCGGACGTTCCCGTCAACCCGGGTGTGTATCACGTCAACTTTCTGGAACGACTTCGCTCAATTTTGAAAATCCTGCGGGAGCAAATCGAAGACAGCAGGACGTGGCTGACTCTTTCCACAAACCGCAAGCAGAAAAAAATGTACTGGGGCCTGTATAAAAAGCACGGCACCAAGTTTGGCCTTTCCTCCGAGCGCACCCTCGCCACTCAGGCAGGGTAAACCAGCCATCACACCTCATCACACCTTAGAGGTGTTCACCTATTGACACCTTTGGTATTCCCACGCATTATAGATATAATGCCCGGAAGAGATATTCCACTTGTCACAGGACAAACGTATCACGTCGTCAATCGTGGCATCGCTTCTCAACCAATATTTACTCATGCGCATGATTACCAACGTGCCCTCGATACGGTATTTTTCTATCAAAACGTCCATCCTCCACTACGATATTCTTACTTTAAGCGCCTGCCTCCCAAAGAAAGAAAGGAAATTCTGGATAGTCTAAAAAAAGAAGGTGACTTTTTAGTTGATGTTCTTGCGTATTGCCTCATGCCAAACCACATTCATCTATTGCTTGTCCAACAGGAAGAGAGGGGCATCTCTCTATTCATGAGTCAAGTTGCCAATAGTTATACCAAGTATTTCAACACAATCAGAAAACGAAAGGGCCCTATCTTTCAAGGTAAGTTTAAGGCAGTCCGCATCGAGACGGATGAACAATTTCTTCATATATCACGATATATTCATCTCAATCCCTATACTTCCTATGTGGTGAAAAAGTTAGATCAATTAGAACGATATCCGTATTCGTCTTTCGCTGAATTTCTTGGTATACGTTCAACAAATTTTTGCGATAAGACCGTCATTCTTGCAAATTTCTCCTCTAAAGCATCGTATAAATCATTCGTCTATGATCAAGCTGACTATCAACGGGAATTAGAAAAAATTAAGCACCTAACACTCGAGACACTCGAGAATTAATACCCAAGGTGTGTATAGGTCCACACCTCTAAGGTGTGATTCGTACTTTAAGCGTAATTTTGCTACAATATCAGAAACAAAGGACACGTAGCTCAGCGGCAGAGCGCTGCATTCACATTGCAGATGTCGGGGGCGTGGCTAATTTTGCAAATATTTTTTTGCGAACTTACACCCCTCAACCCCACCGGATGAAACGAGTGAGTAGCCCGCGTATGGCTTTGCGGTGTATCATACCCCTATGCTCTCTCTCTTGTTTCTTATCTTCCAGATGGGTTTTGCGCTCTTTCTTTTTTTCCTTATCATCGCATTTGTGAATGGCGCGCCGTATGTACCGTCTACCAATCCAACGGCCAAAGTGATGATTGCGCTTGCCCGCATCAAACCCGGCATGACGGTATACGATTTGGGAAGCGGCGATGGACGGCTGTTATTTTTAACTTCTCAAAAAGGAGCAAATGCGATAGGACTAGAAATTAATCCATTTCTTGTTATCTGGACCTGGATGAAAAAAATATTTTCACCGTATCGGAGTACGATCACCGTGCGTTGGCAAAATTTCTGGAAAGTAAACCTCGCGGATGCCGATATCGTCTTTGTGTATCTCCTCCCGTGGCGGATGGAAAAACTCGCCGCAAAGCTCAAAAAAGAGCTCAAACCCGGCAGCCTGGTTATCTCCAACAGCTTCATATTCCCGAAATGGAAGATCCTGCGGCAAGACAAACTCCATCATGTGTATGTATTTCGTTTGTAGTTGACTTTTCCCAATAACGTGCTAGTATAAGGTTACTTCTCGTTTACATGAGACCTCACCAACCTCAAAGAGAAGCGCTGCATCCGGCCGCCAAAGGCGAGCCAAGCGTAAAGATGCGAAGTAAAGTACCGTCAAACTTGCGTTGGAACCTTCCTGGTCTCACACTGGGAACGTAAGGAAAGGACGGTTTTTTGTTGTAAATTATGGAAAACAAACAAGAAAATCTCGACCATCTGCGGCATTCGTGCGCTCATCTGTTAGCCGCAGCAGTGATGGAACTTTGGCCACAGGCAAAGCGGACCATTGGGCCTGCGATAGAAAATGGATTTTATTACGACTTTGACAACTTAAAAATCTCCGAAGATGATTTACCGAAGATCGAAGTCAAAATGCACGAGCTTGCAGTGTCATGGAACAAATTTGAAAAAATCGATGTCAACCGTCAAGAGGCTAAAAAAGCATTTGCGGATAATCCATACAAACTGGAACTCATCGGAGAGTTTAGTGCAAAAGGAGAAAATTTAACGCTGTACAAGTCGGGAAATTATATAGACCTGTGTCGCGGCGGACACTGCGAGCATCCCGACCGCCAACTTAAGTATTTTAAGCTTCTCTCGATTGCCGGCGCGTACTGGCGGGGGAGTGAAAAAAATGCGATGCTTACCCGCATCTACGGCACCTGCTTCCCTACAGAAAAAGAATTGAACGACTATCTGGCACAACTGGAGGAGGCAAAAAAACACGACCACCGAAAACTAGGGAAAGAACTTGAATTGTTTATGATAAGCGAGGAAGTCGGCCAGGGTCTGGTGCTATGGCTTCCGAAAGGCAATATCGTCAAAGAAGAAATTGAACAATGGGTGAAAGTTACGGAAAAACAGTGGGGCTACCAGCGCGTGACGACGCCCAACATAACCAAATCCGGCCTCTATTACACATCCGGCCACCTGCCGTATTACAAAAACGACATGTATCCGCCGATGATGCTTGAGGACGGCAATGAGTATTACTTAAAGCCCATGAACTGCCCGCACCATCACATGATTTATAAAAATAAACCAAGAAGTTATCGTGATCTCCCCGTACGTTTAGCAGAATACGGCACGTGCTACCGGTACGAAGCATCGGGTGAACTCTTTGGCCTTATGCGCGTGCGCGGTTTTAGTCAAAACGATGCGCATATCTACTGCAGTTTAGAGCAAGCCGTTGGTGAGTTTGTGCAGGTGATGAAACTCCATGAGTATTATTACAAAGCCCTGGGAATTACCAAATATCATTTAGAGCTGGCGCTCCGTGATCCGACTAAAGCGGAAAAATATCATGGCGACGAGGCTATGTGGAAACTAGCCGAAGATCTTATGCGCAAGGCGGTTGCGAAAATGGATATTCCTATGGTAGAGGAGATCGGCAACGCAGCGTTTTACGGCCCGAAGATTGACTTTATCATCCATTCGTCCATAGGACGTCAGTTTGCGATTTCCACCAACCAAATCGATCTCTACATGGGCAAACGGTTTGGACTAGCCTATGTGGACAAGGAAGGCAAAGAACAAACGCCGGTTATTATTCACCGCGCGCCTCTCGGGTCCCACGAGCGCTTCATTGGATTTCTGATTGAACATTACGGGGGCGCATTCCCGCTCTGGCTTGCTCCGATACAGATGATTATTATTCCCATCGCCGAACGACATACAGCGTCAGCACGCCATTTGCAAGAGGACCTCTTGCAAAACGGCATACGAGCAGAGGTGGATGGTCGCAATGAACCCATGGGTGCCAAAATCCGCAATGCAACTTTACAAAAGGTGCCCTATATGGGTATAATGGGAGATAAAGAAATCGAAGCCAAAGGGCTTTCGATCCGGACAAGAGCGGGCGTTGACCTCAAGATGATGAACTTCCATGAGGTGAAAAGCCTGCTCCGAGACGAGATTGAGACCAAACGTTAAACACTATCGCCTCAATTACCAAATAGCCAGTCCTACGATCAGGCTATTGGATGAAGAGGGAAAACAGATCGGGGTTGTTTCTAAAATTGAGGCACTCCAGCGAGCAAAAGAGTTAAATATTGACGTGGTGGAGATTGCTCCCAACGCCAAGCCGCCGGTAGCAAAGCTTATCGATTTTAAAAAGTTTAAGTACCAGGAAGCCAAAAAGGAACGGGAGGCAAGGAAAAATCAGAAAAGCGTGGGGGTCAAAGAAGTGCGATTGCGTCCATTTATTGGACAGCATGATTTTGATACCAGACTTAGTCAAGCCAAAGACTTTTTGGCGGAGGGAAATCAAGTTAAAGTAACGATTTTCTTCCGAGGAAGAGAAATTACACGAAAAGAGTTTGGTTTTGACGTGATGAAGCGATTTTTGGCAAGCCTTGAGCAAATTCGGGTCGTCCGAGAAGCGCACATGGAAGGAAAAACATTAGTATCCATGATTGTAAACGATAAAAAAGTAGGGTAACATGGCGAAAATGAAAACAAAAAAAATTGTTACGAAACGGTTTAAAATTACCAAAACTGGTAAGGTGATGCACCGTGTGCAAGGAGCCCGCCACATCCGCCGAAAAAAAAGTAAATCACGACAACGCAGGCAAGACCGACCGGCACAAATACTGACGACCAAATATGCACGAATGATTAAACAGTATATGAATGCGTAACGTATCCAGGTAGTAGAATTTCGACATGCTTTTCTCTTTGCCAAACAGAAAGCTACCTGAAAATAAATATAAAATTAGTTAAATGAAGGAGGATTGAGGTTTCGCCAGCATAAGGCAAAGGTCGAAATTTCACTACCTGGTATGAGAGTCAAACGGGGAGTTACCACCCACGCAAAACACAAAAAGCTTCTTGTAGCGAACAAAGGCTACCGCATGACCAAAAGGAGACTCGTGCGAACCGCTAAACAAGCGTACCTTCATGCGGGCGAATATGCCTATGCCGGACGCAAATTGAAAAAGCGTGATTTCCGAAGGCTTTGGATCACTCGTATCTCCGAATCTGTCAAGCAAAACGGGCTTTCCTACAGCATGTTCATCAATAGATTGAAAGCTGCCAACATTACGGTAGATCGAAAAATTTTGGCTGACCTTATCGTGGAAAACCCCGAAGCCTTTGCCGCCATCGTTGACAGGACAAAGATAGTCAACTAACGTATTAAATTTAAGGATTTCACCCAAAACCCCGCATAATGGGGTTTTTTCGTGGTAGAATAAAAGATATATGGTCGAAAAAGATTCAGATGACCACACACCCGCGGAAGAGCCGATAGCAACACCCAATTTCATCGGCCTTCTTTTGGAAGTGGAGCAGGATGCGATGGCGGCAATCGAGGCTTCTGAAAAACCGATCGACCAACTTCGTATCGAGCTTCTTGGCGGTAAATCGGAACTTGCCAGGCTCACGAAACAAATACGCCGAGTGCCCGAGCAAGACCGTGCGCAGGTGGGCACAGTGGTGAATCAAGTAAAACAAAAAATTGAAAACGCGCTGAGCGAAAAGACAATAAACACCCCGCAGGGAGCTACCGAACCTATCGATGTAACTGCGCCGGGAACTCTCCCTCCTGTAGGTCATCTTCACATCGTCACCCAGGCGGTGAGTGAGATTACCAGAATTTTCGAGCGCATCGGATTTACGCGCGTACGCCATCCGGAAGTTGATTGGGACTGGTACGCGTTTGAATCCTTGAACATGCCACCCAACCACCCGGCGCGCGACGAATGGGAAACATTTTTTATTAAGTATCCCGAGGTGTCTAGCCAGAACACATTAGAGGTGATACAGCTTCACACCTCGGGGAAAAAATATAAAACAATCGTTCTCACCCCCCATACGAGTAACGGACAGGTGCGCGAAATGGAAAAAGGGAAATTGCCCATCCGCATGATTAACATTGCCAAATGCTACCGCAGGCAAGTAGACGTATCGCACACCCCCATGTTTCACCAGTTTGAAGGATTATATATTGACCGAAATGTTTCGATTATGCACCTTAAGGGAGTCTTCGACTACTTCGTGAAGCAGTTTTACGGTCCAGATAGAGAAATCCGCTTGCGTCCATTTCACTTCCAATTTACCGAACCATCATTTGAAGTAGATATTTCTTGCGGTATTTGTCATGGAACTGGCTATGTAACTAAAGGGCAAAAATGCCGCCTATGCAAAGAGGGGTGGCTTGAAATGGCAGGATCTGGCATGGTACATCCAGTCGTGCTCAAAAATGGTGGGGTCGATCCTGCCAAGTACAGCGGATTTGCATTCGGGTGGGGGATTGAGCGCGCATACATGATGAAATCCGGCACAAAACTGGATGATTTACGATTGATCTATAGCAATGATGTGAGATTTTCGGAGCAATTTTAAATTTAAAAACACGATGTACGATTTAAGAATTACGATTTAAGAATAAATCAAAAAAAGGTTTCCTATTCATAATTCGTAAATCATAAATCATCATTCTATGAATTTATTAATTCCCGATTCCTGGCTCCGTGAATTCCTTAAGACAAAAGCGACTCCAAAGCAGATGAAGGAGTACCTATCACTCTGCGGCCCGTCTGTGGAACACATCCATGTCGTCAACGGAGAGCCTGTCTATGATATCGAAATAACGACGAATCGCCCCGATGCAATGTCCGTGGTCGGTGTTGCGCGAGAAGCCGCGGCAATTTTACCCCGATTTGGCATACAGGCAAAACTTATCGGAGACCCGTACCATTCTAACGCCTCAAAACAGGGTTCAACCCTGCGCAGCAAAAAACTTGCTATCACCACTGACTCCAAACTCAACCCCCGCTTTACTGCCATGGTGTTTGAGCATGTAAAAGTCAGCCCGTCGCCTGCGTGGCTCGTCAGGAAACTAGAACAAACAGGAATTCGATCAATTAATACCGTCGTGGACATCACGAATTACTTGATGCGCACGTACGGCCAGCCGGCACACGTGTTTGATTACGACACCATAAGAACAAAAAATGGAATTCCCACAATGATTCTGCGTGCGTCAAAAAAGGGAGAAACCATAACAACATTGGACGGAAAAACGCATACACTTCCGGGTGATGATATCGTGATTGAGGATGGAGGAGGCCGAATCATAGACCTGTGCGGCATTATGGGAGGAGAAAATTCTCGCGTCCGCAATACAACAACCAACGTTATTCTTTTTTTACAAACGTATGATCCCACCCACATCCGCAGAACCTCCATGGCACTTTCGCATCGCACAGAAGCGGCAGGGCTATTTGAAAAAGGACTCGACAGTGAACTGGTGCTGCCGGTGTTTGTGAAAGGAAAAGAGCTCATGCGAGAGCTTACCGCTGCAAAACCAGCAAGCCGCCTCTACGATATCTATCCCAAACGGTATAAACCGTATACCGTCTGGTGCAGTCGTCAAAAAATTGATGCGTACCTGGGGATAAAATTGGACAACCGGGAAATTCGGACCATTCTTGAGAGGTTGGGTTTTGCAGTAAAACGTTCAAAAACCGAAGTCACCGTTACCGTCCCCAGTTTCCGCCAAGATGTAACCATAGACGTGGATAGTATTGAAGAAATTGCGAGGATGTTTGGCTACCACAACATCGGGGCAAAGCTTCCTGAAGGAGAGCTCTCGCAAGCTTCTTCTCCTCCCGAACTTGCGTGGGAGGAAGAGGTGAAAAATCGCCTGCGCGATTGGGGATTTACGGAAACGTATACCTATTCGATGATTTCGGAAAAACTAATGGATGCATATGCATTGAATAAACAGAAGGCATATAACATCACCAATCCTTTGTCCGAAGAATGGGTTTATATGCGACCAAGTTTACTGCCAAGTATGCTCGCGACCATCGAGCAAAATCTGCATGTTCGACCATCACTGAAACTCTTTGAACTTGCTATTACCTATGCATATCAGGAAGGAGATCTCCCGAAAGAAACACCGGTGCTTATCATCGGTATGACCGGACAGGCATTTTTTGAACTCAAAGGAATTGCGCAGGTTTTGTTTGATCTTTTTGGCATTCCTTTCCCCAAAAGCGAAAACGCGCCGGAGGCGGGGTATTATGACCCGAACCGATCTCTGGTTCTCGGCGACTACGGAACAGTTGGGGAGCTTGCTGGCAGGTCGATTACCGTGCTGGAATTGGATTTTGCAAAGCTCGTGCGCAATGCGAAAAGAGGAAAATCGTACCGACCAATTCCCAAATATCCCCCTGTTGTTGAAGATCTTTCATTCATCGTACCCGCCGGCACGCACATCGGCCCCATGATGGACGCGATGAGAGCAGTAAGCACCCTCATACACACGATAACCCTTCTGGATATGTACGAAAATAATCGCACGTTCCACATAACGTATCTTGATCCAAAACGAAATCTTACCAATGAAAATATTGTCCCTATCCGGGAAAAAATAGTGACGCTCATGGAGGAAGCATTCGGCGCAACCGTCAGGGCGTTAGGGTAGGTGAGGGTGAAGGAGTGGGTGTTGGGGTGGGGGACGCGTACGGTTGATTGATGCCGATTTTGATTTCGCGTTCTGCAGAGTTTCCCTTATTGTCGTATGCTTTCACTTTGATCGTATGATTGCCGTTGCCGGAAACGGTAATATTTTCCGCAATGGATCGGTCCTGTTTCTCTTTCACCTTTGTCCCATCCATATAAATTTCAATCCTGTTGACTTCGTTGGTGCTTGTTGCCTCTGCAACAACACGGACGTCATTACTGTTTATTTGCGACAAATCTCCAGGCTCTTTTATGCTTACCGTAATTTGCTCTGATCCCTCATAGGTTTCTTTGGGCGGATGGAACTTAGAATCTCCTTGACTGGCTATCCACGCATCAATAGCCTCCTGCCAACGATTTTTGCCATCAGTGGAAACCGGATCCTGTTCGGTAAAAACAACAAACGTTTTGGTATCATATTCACCATTGGCAATCTCAATAGCGTTGGCGAGTTTATTGTTGTCATGCCTGGAAACTTTTATTTTTTGATAGATTGCGGAAGGACCAGTAGGCTCTGTTCCTTTGATGAAGCGCTCCTTCCGCGTCGGGTATCCATCAACAGGTAACCCTCCACCGTACGCATCCACATCCATTTCGACCATATTGTCCGGCTTCGGAAAGGGTTTGTCCGGCAAATTGTTCAGCACCTCTCGGATGAGGCGGTTCCATATGGGAGCTGCTCCGGTAACGCCGGAAGCTAAACTCGGATGCATGGGAGAATTGTCGTTATTTCCCACCCACACTCCCACAACACGGTTGGTGGAATACCCAATGGTCCAATTATCACGCTTGTCATCCGTCGTTCCGGTTTTGACGGCGACCGTTTTCCCAGGAATCACGAGATAGGACCTCTCACCGAACACGTCTTTCCGGCTGCCATTATCCGAAAGAATATCGTTGAGGAGATAGGCAATGTCGCTGCCTATTACCCGTCGGGGAGAAGGAGGCTTATACTCATAGAGCGTTTTCCCTTTCGCATCTTCAACTTTCAGGATGGCCACCGGTTCTTGACGCAGTCCGCTGGTTGCAAATACTCCGAATGCACTTGTCAAATCAATGAGCTTCACTTCGCCGCCGCCCAGAGTGAGGGAAAGTCCAAATCTGCGGATATGTTCCGTGGTTGGCTCAAGAGTGGTGAGTCCCATGTCGTATGCCGTTCGGAGCACATCTTTGATGCCGACGATGGCGCTCACTTTCACGGCAATGACGTTAATGGAGTTACCCAGGCCATAGCGAAGCTGTATCGGCCCACGGAACTTTCCGTCATAATTTTTGGGGTTGTATTCGGGTTTTACCGGATCGCCGGAAGGATATTTGGTGTCTACGTCCAAAAGGAGCGTTGAAGGCGTGTATCCTTTCTTAAATGCGGTGGCATAGGTGATGGGTTTAATGGCAGAGCCGGGTTGACGAAGCCCCTGGGTGACGACGTTAAACTTAAATCCGCTGCTGTCGGTGGCGCTATAGTCTTTACTTCCTACCATCGCAAGAATTTCCCCATTGGTCGGGTCAATAACGATTGCGGCACCATTGGTTACTTTCAGATATTTCACTTTCGCCACTTCATCGGCAACAATTGCCTGTGCTTTTTCCTGGAGCTTCCAGTCCAACGTCGTCGTCACTTTCAAGCCGCCACCTGTGACC
>JACPFZ010000017.1 GCA_016182725.1 Candidatus Gottesmanbacteria bacterium | reverse complement strand
TGCCGTTGCCGACTTTGAACTCACTAATCACTTCCCCCAGCCACATCAGAAGCATGGTTCCCGCCACGACGGAAAGCAGCGTGACAAACCACTGAAAGGCGGTAAAGTCCATCAAGACGTTGGAACCGCCGGTCCGGGCCAAAAGAACGATCGTGCCATACGCCTGGACGGCAGTCAGCGGCACCGTCAAAAACCTCGTATACTGATTAATCTTTTCCCGCCCATATTCTCCTTCTTTCGCAAGTTCCTCAAGTTTAGGAAATACAATCTGAAGAAGCTGCAAAATAATCGAGGCATTAATGTACGGGTTCAAGCCCAATGCCAAAACAGAAAAATTCACGAGCGTTCCACCTGAAAAAATATCCAAGAGTCCTAAAAATTGGTTTTGCGCAAACAGCGCTGCAAGTTTTGTGGTATCGACGCCCGGCATGGGCACATGGGCGAACACACGGAAAATCACAAACAGGAGAGCGGTAATGAGGATTTTCTTCCGCAGCTCCGGTGTTTTCCAACTATTGAAGATGGGAGCTATAAACCTGTTCATAAATACATATTATTCCGAAAGAATCTTTCCTCCGACCTTTTCGATGGTGCGTTTTGCAGACGCAGAGCATGGAAGAGCAACCTGTATCGGTTCACTCAGTGTGCTACCTCCCACTACTTTTACACGGGTAACATCTTTATCTATCATATGATATTTCCGGAGTACCTCCAAGGTAACAACCGTTTCTTTCGGGATAGCTGCAAGCTTCCCCACAGAGATGGCAAAAGACTTGGTGAGTCTGCTTTTATTTCTCCCTTTTCCCCGAAGATACGGCAGACGTTTGATGAGCGCAAGCTGACCGCCTTCAAATCCCGGCGGGACCCTGCCCCGCGCCCGTTGGCCCTTGGTGCCACGACCTGCAGTTTTTACTTTCCCGGATCCATGGCCGCGGCCGACGCGCTTTTTTGACCGTTCTACAATGCTTGGTAATTGTGAGAGATTCATATAATTTTTATAACAGTTATAAAAATTATAAACGTTATATTTTTTTCGTTTTAAACTTCTTCAGTGCTTCCATAGTCGCATAGACATTGGATGCTTGATTTTTGCTCCCTAAAATTTTTGACACAATATCGCGAATCCCACAGGCTTCCACCACTGCACGCACGGCACCGCCAGCAATCACCCCGGTTCCCGCAGGAGCAGGTTTCAGAAGAACTTGCGCGGCACCGCGCTTCACCCGCACCTCATGGAGGATGGTTCTCCCGCGCATCGGCACAGTAATGAGGTGTTTTTTTGCGTAACTCACTGCCTTTCGTACTGCCGATGAAACGTCAGGTGCTCCCCCTAAACCCACGCCAACCCTTCCTTTCCGATCGCCCACGACAGCAAGAACGGAAAACCCGATTTTATTGCCACCCTTGGTCTTTTTAGAAACACGGTTGACTTGCACAATCTTTTCCTCAAATTCCCGAGGCGTTGTATCGGTGCGCTGTTGGTATCTCATATTAAAATGTTAGTCCCCCTTCCCGAGCCGCATCAGCAAGGGCTTTCACGCTGCCGTGATAGCGGAAGCCTCCCCGGTCAAAAACGACTGTCTTCATGCCGTGACGCATGGCTTGCTTTGCAATCTTGCTTCCCAACGCTTTTGCCTCCTTTGTATTTTTTCCTGATCCCTTGAGATAAAGAAGAGTCGTTCCTTTTGTATCGTCAATAAGCTGCACGCTCATAAACCGATTGGACCGAAATACGCTCATCCGTGGCCGACGAGCAGTTCCGCGAATTTTGGCTACAATGCTCGCTTTTCTTTTTATTCGTTTCTCTTTTCGAGAAGTTCTATGATACATAACAACTCCTTACTTTGCTCCTTCCGGAGCGCCTCCAATAGCTTTTGCCGCCTTCCCTGCTTTCTTTCTGATATGTTCCCCTGCATAGGCAATGCCCTTGCCTTTGTACGGTTCTGGTTTTTTCATAGCCCGAATAGTTGCTGCCACTTGACCCACGAGGTGCTTATCCACTCCCGATACGACAATTTTTCCCTCAGTCATAGTAAACGTAATACCCTGGGGGGAGGCTATGGTAATAGGATGCGAAAACCCAACGGTCAATACGAGATTGGTGTCCGAAAGAGCGGCACGATACCCGACACCAGAAAGCTCCAGCGTCTTCGTCCAACCCAAAGTGACTCCTGTGATGGAGTTAGCAAGTTCGGCCCGCACGAATCCATGAAGAGCTTTTGCTTGCTTACTTTCCAAAGAACGGGAAACCACCAGTCCCGCGGGCGCGAGTGTAACACTAATTCCGGATGGTATGGACAACTCGAGTGTCCCCTTGGGTCCTTTGACCATCACGTGGTTCCCCTCCGTTGTCACGGAGACTTCTGAAGGAACGGTAATAATTGCATTTCCAATGCGTGACATACCAGGTAGTAGAACTTCAGGCAAAACGCAGAGAAAAGATTCTGTCTTTTACTCCACGCTTATGAAGTTTCCTTTCCTAATTTATATATCATAGTCTGTTCTGCGTTTTGCATGTTTGTTTTATAAAATTATGTTCTTTTCCAATACCATCTCTCTCCATACTGTAGTTCTCTTCAGAAAAGAACATAATTTTCTGAAGTTTCACTACCTGGATAGTTACCAAATTTCACAAAGCAATTCTCCGCCAAGCCCTCGCTTCTTTGCGTCGTTGCCCGTCATAATTCCCTGCGGCGTGGAGATAATGGCAATACCTAACCCTCCAACGACTTTTGGAATCTCGTTCCTTTTCACATACACCCTAAGTCCCGGCTTGCTCATGCGCTTCACATCGGCAATGACTGGCTTCCCCTCCTCGTACTTTAAGACAATGTTCAGTTGATATGTTGGTGCTTTTCCCATCCGCGTAACCGCGCCGACATAGCCTTCTTTTGCCAAAATCGAAGCGAGTGCAAATTTTATCTTTGAGGCAGGTAAGACCACGGATGACTTTCCGGCTAATCCGGCATTTTTTATTTGAATTAATAAATCACCAATTGGATCATTTACCATAGCAACTCCTTACCACGATGCCTTAATAACACCCGGCAATTCTCCTTTATGTGCGAGCTGCCGGAAACACAATCTGCATATACCAAATTTCCGCATATATGCACGCTTTCTTCCGCAAAGCGCACACCGTCGGACGTGCCGAACTGGGTATTTTTGTTTATGTTCAAACTTCACCACATCAGATGTTTTTGCCATAGTTACTCCTGTCTACCGCCAGGCACGGCCTTCTCAAACGGTAAACCCAAAAGGGTAAGCAGTAGCTTTGCATCGCGATCACTTGTCGCCGTCGTCACAAACGTAATTTCAAATCCGCGCACTTTGTCCACCATGCTGTAGGGAAGTTCCGGGAAAATCGTCTGTTCCGAAATCCCCAGCGTATAATTTCCCTTCCCATCAAATCCCTTTACCCCAATACCGCGAAAATCGCGGATACGCGGAATGGCGATGGCAATAAGTTTGGTTAAAAATGCATACATCCGACCCCCCCGTAACGTAGCCTTCAAGCCGATGGCGTCACCGGCGCGCAGCTTGAAACTTGAAATTGCCCGCTTGGCGCGGGTCACTTGCGGCTTTTGTCCAGTAATCACGGCAAGTTCAGAGGACATTTTTTCAAGAACCTTTTTGTCGCTGGCTGCCTCTCCCAACCCGACATTCACCACAATCTTTGCAAGCTTCGGTACTGCCATGATATTCGTGACACCCAAATCGTGAGCAAGTTGTAGCACTATTTCGTTTGTATATTTTTGTTGCAATGTGTCCATACCAGGTAGTGAAATTTCGACCTTTGCGTTTTACGCTGTCGAAACCTCAATATCCTTTCTTTTGATAAATTTTCTCTCTCATTCCAGGCAGTCTACTTTGACGCGCAAAGAATAAAGCGTGTCGAAATTCTACTACCTGGCATAGTTAGATTTTCTGTTTACATTTTCTGCACATACGCTCTTTTTCTCCTTTTGCGACAATAAATCCGACTCGTGTGAGCTTGCCGCATTTCGGACAGATAAGAGCAAGCTTGGCGATGGTCAGTGGCCGAGTGTGTTCGATAATGCCGCCTGGCATTTTCTCGTCGCGCTTTTTCGTATGACGTTTATACACATTCACTCCGGAAATAGTAGCCATACCGATTTTAGGAAAAATTTTTTCAATTTTTCCTTTTTTCCCTTTATCCTTTCCGATGGTCACCATAACGGTGTCGCCCTTCTTTAATTTCATAAGTGACTTAGTAAACTTCCGGCGCCATGCTGACAATTTTATGAAACCCTAAATCTTTGAGTTCCCGCGCAACCGGCCCAAAGATGCGTGTTCCCCGCGGATTTTTGTCTTTCGGATTATCAATCACGACTCCGGCATTATCATCGAAACGAATATACGATCCATCACTTCGGCGATATTCCTTGTGTGTGCGCACAATGACAACCTTCACCAGTTCATCATCTTTGACGATTCCCTGAGGATCTGCTCGCTTCACCACACATTGCACAATGTCGCCAAGGCTGGCAAACTTACGCTTCGATGACCCATAAATATGAATAATCGTCATGATCTGCACTCCGCAGTTATCTGCTGACACCAGTGATGTTCGTCTTTGTACCATAGATTTATGAAAGTTTTTCTACGACGCGAAAATGTTTTTGGCGACTTTGTGGTCTTGTCTCTTCAATCCGGACTCTCTCCCCCACACTAAGCGTGAGCGTGTCATTGTGACAAGCATAGCGTTTTATTCTGGTTATTGCTTTTTTATACAACGGATGCCGCCAAATATGTGGCACGGAAACCACAACGGTCTTCTGCATGTTTGCCGACACTACTTTTCCGATAAAGGTCTTTCTTTTCATACAGTTTACACTTGAAAATGAATTCTTATTGATTTTCCAGTGTCAACTCCTTTTGTCGCATGAATGTTTGAATAACCGCAATTTTTTTCCGTATTTGGCGCCCTTCTCGTGTATTTTTCATTTGTTTCGTAAACCGCTCTAAACGCATCGTTGCAAGCTTTTTTTTCAATAGAGCAAGCTCTTTTATTGCATCTTCACGCGACAGCGCGGCCAGTGTCGTTTTTTCTTTTTTCTTCATAGGTTTTTTGTAATAAATTTGGTTCGTACCGGTAATTTAGCGCTTGCAAGCCGCATGGCTTCTTTGGCTTGATTACCGGTCACTCCAGACATTTCAAAAAGCATGCGGCCCGGCTTGACTACTGCAACATATTCGTAGACATCGCCTTTTCCGCTTCCCATGCGCGTTTCCGGTGGCTTTTTCGTGATGGGTTTATCCGGAAAAATTCGAATCCAAATTCTTCCGCCGCGACTGGTAAAGTGAGTAAGCGTACGACGCGCTGCTTCAATTTGCCGGCTCGTCACCCATCCGCTCGTTTGAGCTTTCAAGCCGTAATCACCAAAATCCACAGTGCTACCGCGGATGGCCTTTCCTCCCCGCTTTCCCCGAAATGACTTCCGATATTTTGCTCGTTTTGGCGCTAACATATGAATCCTAAGTATCTTAAGTGACTTAGGTAACTTATGTTTTTCGGCATATCCACACTTTTACTCCTATAAACCCAGATTTTGTTAGAGACGGCACACTGGCAAAATCCACATCTTCGCGGATAGTAGACAGAGGCACCGTACCAATCTGATATTTTTCCCGGCGCGCAATTTCTGCTCCGGCAATTCGTCCGGAAAGCAAAATCCGAACCCCTTTGGCCCCTGCATTCATGACGCGCTCGATTGCTTGATTGACTACTCGTTTATGCGGAAGTCTCTTGGCCAACTGATCTGCAATCATCGTTCCCACTAAATATGCGTTCAGATTGGGTTCTTTCACAGGTTCCACCGCAACTTCTACCTTAACTTTACCGCTTTCCGGAAGCGATTTTTGACCGATGGCATGACTCTTCCGATGGCTCTGTGTTCGCAGAAACGTTTCAATAAATTTTTTCATATCCTCGAGTCCACTTCCACCGCGTCCGATCACGACACCGGGTCGGGAAACATGAAGCGTTACCTTTACTTTATTTATGGAACGCTCAATATCCACTCCGGCAAGCCCGGCAGACTTTAGCTTACGCAGTAACGTACGGCGCAGAACGACATCGGCAATGAGGAGACCATGGTAGCGCGCCTTATCTGCAAACCATCGGGAACTCCATAAAAATGTGGTTCCCAGTCGAAATCCTTTTGGATGAATTTTTTGCCCCATATTCGCTTCGCTCAACTGTAAACTTAAAAATATAAACTGAAAAATTTTAAAGTTTAAAGTTTTAATTTTTAATTTTGTTTTTCATCGGTCAATATAACTCTCACATGGGTCATCCGTTTTTTGTATGGATGCGCCTGGCCGCGAGAAACTGCCCTCCAGCGCTTCATTACCGGTCCGCCCATGACTTCTATCATCTTAAATTGAAGAGTATCTGGCTTTGCCTGTTTCTCTTTCGCATTCGCTATGGCAGATGCAATGACCTGCATCATAGGTTTTGCCGCTTGTTTTGGCATCAGTCGTAACCGAACCAATGCGTCGGCAGGAGAAAGCTTGCGAATACTATCTGCCACGAGCCGCAACTTTCTTGTGCTTGTCCGTATGTATTTTGCTGTTGCCTGATATTCCATAGGTTCTTGATTTATGAATTATGAATTACGATTTATGAATAAAGACTTTTCGCCTTCTTCTTAAATCGTAAATCGTACTTCGTACATCTTTTTAGGTTTTATCCATGGTTCGCTTCGTCACTTGACCATGCCCCCGGAATATGCGCGTTGCTGCAAATTCGCCCAGACGATGACCCACCATGGATTCATTCACAAAAACTTCAATAAATGTTCTTCCGTTATGCACGCCGAACCGATGTCCCACAAACTCCGGCGGAATTTGACTATCGCGCGACCACGTTTTGATGGCTACCCGATCGCCGAGCGCTTTTTGCTTGTTAACTTTTTCAAGTAATTTCTTATCAATAAATGGTCCTTTTTTGCTGCTACGTGCCATACCAGGTAGTAGAATTTCGACCTTTCCAGGTAGTGAAAGCTTCGCTTCTACTACCTGGTTTGCCTTTTACGCTTTTCGAAATCTCAACGTCCTTTCTTTAAAAAATGTTTTTATTGGAACCAAGTAGTTGTCAGTGACACGGGCAAAGTGAAAAGCGTGTCGAAATTTCACTACCTGGATAATTACGGTCTCCTCTGTAAAATACGTTTATTGCTATACCTTTTTTTCTTTCGTGTCTTCTTCCCCAGTGTCGGTTTGCCCCATGGACTTTTGGGCGAAGGCTGCCGATGCCGCTTCGTCCTTCACCGCCGCCGTGGGGATGACTGCGGGGATTTTGGGCAACTCCTCGAACTGTTGGACGATGCCCCATATGCCTACTTCTCCCTGCTTTCCCGATGACTCTATTTTTCCACTCGACATTGCCAATTTGTCCGACGGTTGCGCGGCTCTTTGCAGAAAACAGCCGAACTTCACCGGAGGGAAGCTTAAGGTGCACCCTATCTCCCTCACGGGCTAAAACCATGGCAACTCCCCCTGCGCTTCTCACCATCTGCGCGCCGCGTCCAGGGGTGATTTCAACATTATGCACCATCGTTCCCACGGGCATAGCACTCAATGGCAACGTGTTACCGGTTTTTATATCCACGGCATCTCCGGAAACAACGGTTTGACCAATGGTAAGACCAGCAGGTGCAATAATATACCGTTTTTCTCCGTCGGGATAACCAACGAGCGCAATATCCGCAGAACGATTCGGGTCGTATTCGATACTGGTAACGCGGCCCGGAATCCCTATTTTATCACGTTTCCAGTCAATGAGGCGCAAATAGCGCTTGTGTCTCCCGCCTTGATGGCGAACTGCCACGTGACCGGCGGTATCTCGTCCTGATTTTTTCGGGAGAATGATCGTAAGGCTTTTGATTGGTTCTATTTTCATAGGCTACTTCTTTTCCTGTTCATGTGACACGTCAAATGCATCGATTTTCTGTCCGGGGGCGACCCTCACAATTGCTTTTTTCCAATTGGGTTTAATACGTATCTTCATCTTTTTTCCCACACGGCGTACTTTCCCATGCATGATAGCTGTACGC
Organism: Candidatus Gottesmanbacteria bacterium; assembly: GCA_016182725.1. Taxonomy (GTDB): domain Bacteria; phylum Patescibacteriota; class Microgenomatia; order UBA10105; family UBA927; genus JACPFZ01. The sequence goes on along the minus strand of JACPFZ010000017.1, from coordinate 5,628 downwards.
ACATCCGTAATTTTTACGTTGTATTGCTTGCTAACCGCTTGAGCAATTTGCGCTTTGTTGCTTTTTTGAGAAACGACAAATGTATAATAGCCGCCTCTTGCGATGGCAAGTGTTTTTTCTGTCATCAATGGTCGCTTGAGAATTTCCATACTTATTGAACAAATTTTTTGGAAAGATGTGTTAATGCATCTTTCGTAAATACAATTTTTTCGTGAGAAAGCACGGTATACGGATGTACATTTACTGCAGACAATACATCGACATTGCTCAAGTTCCGTGTTGCCCGAGCCAACATTTTTGCGTCATTGGGAATAAGGAATAACGTTTTTTTGGTAGCACCGATCTTGTGAAAGACATCGGCAAAAAGTTTCGTTTTGGGTGCCAACGTTTCCAATCCATCAACAACAATGATATTGTTCCCGACGAGTTGACTCGTCAGGGCGCTTGCGAGTGCTGCTTTTTTCATTTTGGCCGGCATTTTCAAACCAAAATCCCGCGGTTTTGGGCCAAAGACAATGCCTCCGCCCACAAAAATAGGAGCTCGGATGGCGCCGTGCCTTGCCCGACCGGTTCCTTTTTGGCGGTAAATTTTTCTGGTTGAACCTTCCACTTCTCCCCGTGTTTTCGTGCTCGCGCCTCCCACGCGTTGATTGGCAAGATATACCCGCACCGCTTGCGCAAGCAACTGCTTATTTACCTTTACGCCAAAAAGTTCTTTTGGTAATTGAATCCTGCCTTTTACTTTTCCAGCCACGTTGACTACCGACGCGCTCAGTTTCTCCGAAGGAGCGGACTTTATTTTTTTTACTGATGGTTGTGTTTTTCTTGGCATACGTTTTCTCAAGGCGTCCCCTTACAGTATTGCAAGGGGACGCCTTATTAAATTACTCTTTTTGAATAATCAAAAGTCCGTTTTTGGCTCCTGGTACCACTCCTTTAATCGTTAAGATGTTTTTCTCCGGATCAACGCCTACAACAGTAAGTCCGGAAACGGTGACGCGCTCGCCACCCATTCTCCCAGCCATACGTTTCCCACGATAGACCCGACCCGGGGTCGTGCCGGCACCAATTGCTCCTGGAGAGCGCCACCGGTCTGACTGACCATGGGTTTTGGGTCCACCGGCAAACTGATGGCGTCTGACAACTCCGGCAAATCCCTTTCCCTTGGAAACACCCGTCACCCGCACAGCATCTCCGGGGGTGAATACTTCTCCCACTTTTATCTCTTGTCCTAACCGTAAGTCACTTACGTTGCTTAGGTCACTTACCCGAATTTCCCGTAAAAAACGGGGCTTTTGTTCTAACCCCGCTTTCTTTATGTGTCCAACTTGGGCTTTATTCATGTGTTTCGCAATACCGAAACCGAGTTGAAGACTCTTGTCGTTCATTTGGGTCACCCAACACGGCCCGGCCGCGACAAAGGTAACCGGGATGCGTTTACCATCGGCAGTAAACTGTTGTGACTGTCCAATTTTAGTACCAAGTATACTTGTGATCATAGACACAAAAAGCGACCTCGGTTGAGGTCGAATCTTTACTCATCCGAGACTTTTGGTAGTCGTTATACGGATATGATGGCGTAATCCTTCATATCAACGTGAGTATACCAAAGTATCTCACTGAACTCAAATAGACAATAAGATACTAAAACTGTAAGACCGCTTCTCTTTAATCCTTTCTTATTGTCTTACTGTCTCTTTGTCTTACATCTTAATCTCCACATCTACCCCTGCAGGCAGATCCAGGTGCATGAGCTGGTCAATGGTTTTGTCGGTCGGCTCCATGATGTCGATAAGCCGTTTATGTGTTTTAATCATGAAGTCTTCCCGACTGTTCCGATCAATAAACGGACTGCGTGCTACGTTATAGTGCTCCTTATCCGTCGGAAGCGGAATGGGCCCCACAACGCGAGCGCCCGTTCGCACTGCGGTATCTAAAATCTTTTGACAGCAATCGTCAATGATCCTGCTGTCGTATGCTTTTAAACGTACACGAATCCGTCCTTTTGGCATCTTTAACTCCTTAAGTTACTTAAGTAACTTAAGTCACTTAGGTAATTATTTTTGTAATAATTCCTGCTCCCACGGTATGTCCGCCTTCCCGTATTGCAAACCGGAGTCCTTCTTCCAGCGCTACCGGCACAATGAGTTTTGCCGTCATTTTCGTCTTATCACCCGGCATGACCATTTCGACGCCTTGCGGCAAGGTCACTTCTCCGGTCACATCGGTGGTTCGGATATAAAATTGCGGCCGATATCCGGTGAAAAATGGCGTATGTCGTCCGCCTTCTTCTTTGGCTAAAATATAGATTTCTGCTTCAAATTCCGTATGCGGTTTCACCGATCCAGGATGCGCACACACTTGGCCGCGCTCCACCTGATCTTTTTCAATGCCGCGCAGAAGTAGTCCCACGTTGTCTCCGGCAAGTCCTTCATCCAGGAGTTTACGGAACATCTCAACACCGGTAACGACCGTAGTCTGCGTCGCTTTGATACCAACAATTTCAATGGTATCGTTGACTTTCACCTTTCCGCGTTCAATTCTTCCGGTTACTACTGTCCCTCGACCCTTGATGGAAAAAACGTCTTCTACCGGCATAAGGAAGGGCTTGTCTAAATCGCGAGCAGGAGTCGGTACATAGTCATCGATGGTCTTCATCAGTTCCTCAACCCCTTTTTCTGCTTCAGGATCTCCTTTCAATGCTTTCAGTGCACTACCCCGAATGACCGGAATTTTGTCACCCGGGAAGCCATATTTCGTCAAAAGCTCACGGACTTCCATTTCGACCAAATCCAGAAGCTCTTTATCGGCCACCATGTCGCATTTATTCATGAATACCACAATTGCCGGTACCGCAACCTGCTTGGCTAAAAGGATGTGCTCCCGTGTCTGCGGCATAGGTCCGTCCGGAGCGGAAACTACCAAAATGGCGCCGTCCATTTGGGCAGCACCGGTGATCATGTTTTTCACGTAGTCCGCGTGCCCCGGTGCGTCAATGTGTGCGTAGTGGCGCTTTGCTGTTTCGTATTCGGAATGATGAATGTTTATGGTAACCCCACGGGCTTTTTCCTCGGGGGCATTATCTATTTCTTCGTACTTTAAGGCTTTTGCCAAGCCCTGCTTTGCAAGGACATGGGTAATAGCCGAAGTAAGGGTCGTTTTTCCATGGTCAACATGACCAATGGTCCCAATGTTCAAATGCGGTTTGGTCCGCTCAAATTTTTTCTGGTCTGCCATATGAGTTCCTTTCTATAAAATTTATAAAGTTTATAACTTTTATAACCGTTATAAAAACCTATTGTACCATCTCTATGCCTTCTTGGCAACAATCTTCTCCTGGATGTTTTTTGGCACTTCCTCGTAGTGAGAAGGCTCCATGTAATACGTTGCCCTGCCTTTGGACATGCTGCGCAGGGTCGTGGCGTAGCCCGAAAGCTCCGCAAGCGGCACCAGTGCCAGGATGACGGTCACCATGCCGCGCTTTTGCGTTCCCAGAATCTGCGCGCGTTTTGCCCCCAGGTCGCCGATAATATCTCCCATGAACTCATCCGGCGTCGTCACTTCCACCTTCATAATGGGCTCTAGAATCGTTGCCTGAGCGTGTTTCACTGCATTCTGAAGCGCCATCGAACCGGCAATCTTAAAGGCTATCTCCGAACTATCCACGTCATGGTATGTTCCGTCGTAGACGGTAACGGTCATATCTACCATCGGATAGCCTGCGATGACGCCATTTTCCATAGCTTCTTTCACCCCTTTCCCAATGGGAGCAATAAACTCTTTGGGAATTGCACCGCCTTTAATTTCGTCAATAAACTCGTAGCCTTCGCCGCGGCCTTTCGGTGTAATACGGATAAAACAATGACCGTACTGTCCACGGCCTCCGGATTGCCGGATATATTTCCCTTCGCCTTCCGCTTCTGTTTTGATTGTTTCTTTGTAGGCTACCTGCGGCGCGCCGACATTGGCTTCTACGTTAAACTCGCGCTTCATGCGGTCCACAAGAATCTCCAAATGGAGCTCTCCCATCCCCCAGATAATGGTTTGATTGGTTTCCAGGTTACTTTTAATCTTAAATGTCGGATCTTCTTCCGCCAGGCGCTGCAGAGCATATCCCATCTTTTCCTGGTCATTTTTGGTCTTGGGCTCAATGGCAAGCGAAATTACCGGCTCCGGAAAGGAAATTTTTTCAAGGACAATCGGATGCACCGGATCGCAAATGGTATCGCCGGTGATGGTATCTTTCAACCCAACGATTGCAACGATTTCTCCAGCATAAGCAACTTTTATTTCTTCGCGCTGGTTGGCATGCATCAGAAGCAACCGGCCGATACGCTCCTGTGCTCCTTTTGTAGAATTATACGCGTAGGATCCGGAGGCTAATGTTCCTGAATAAATACGGACATAGGTAAGTTTCCCGACATGAGGATCAATTTGAATCTTAAATGCCAAGCCGGAGAATGCTTCTTCATTCACGCGCTTGCGTGTTTCTTTTTCGCCTGTTTTGGGATTTATGCCTTCCACTGCTGGAAGATCCAATGGTGACGGCAGAAAGTCAACAACCGCATCCAAAAGCGGCTGCACGCCTTTATTGCGCAGGCTTGAACCAGCATAGATAGGAACTAATTTGTACGCAATGACTGCTTTTCGCAGTGCGGCTTTGAGTTCTTCAACCGAAGGCTCGACTCCGCTCAAGTATTTCTCAAGGAGGACATCATCGGTTTCCGAAATACGTTCAATAAGGCTGTGGCGGCTTTTTTCCACTTCATCTTTGAGATCTGCGGGGATGTCGTCAGAAATGTCAAATTTCGCCCCAAGTTCGTCGCTGCCCCAAATCATCGCCTTTCGCGTCAACAGATCAATAATGCCTTTAAAGGTATGCTCTTTCCCAATAAGAACCACCATCACCGCTGTCCGAGCTCCCAATCGTTCCTCGATAGAACGAATCGTTGCCCGAAAGTCCGCACCGATTTTGTCCATTTTATTGATAAAACAAAGCCGCGGCACACGATATTTATCCGCCTGGTGCCAGACGGTTTCCGATTGGCTTTGCACGCCTTCTTCCGCATCAAGGACGGTTATACCGCCGTCGAGAACCCGAAGGGAACGTTCTACTTCCGCAGTAAAGTCCACGTGTCCGGGCGTATCAATGATATTAAAGCGATACTCTTTCCAAAAGGCGGTAGTTGCGGCAGAAACGATCGTTATTCCGCGTTCCCGTTCCTGTTCCATCCAGTCCATGACCGTGGTGCCTTCATCAATGTCGCCGATTTTGTAGCTTCGTCCGGTATAGAAAAGAATGCGCTCCGTGGTCGTGGTTTTGCCCGCGTCAATATGGGCAATAATGCCGATGTTGCGGACTTTATCCAGCGGTACGTCACGATGCAATGTGACTTGTGTTTGTGGTTGCGCCATAGATTTTCGTTATTCTGTCATCCCGCACTTGATGCGGGATCCATCTTTCATTGTACAAAAAATTCGAACAAAAAACTGCCCCGTCCTGACGGGACAGCAATGCTTCTCACATCCTCATTATAGTAAAGTTTGCTTACGTTGTCTAGTAAAAAGGCTCCCGCTTCTTCGAAAATATTGCGAGAGCCTTCGCTCCATGGATGAACTATTTGTTAC
>JACPFZ010000016.1 GCA_016182725.1 Candidatus Gottesmanbacteria bacterium | reverse complement strand
TTTGGTGGTAAGAAGTGGAAATCCCTGCGAAAGATCATACCTGCACATACGGCCAAACACACTCTTGAGCTTAACTCCTGTCGAATGGCTCACCTTCCACTGACCATTTTTCATGATATCGCCCATAAGATCGAGATACTGATATTCCGGGTGTTTCTTCATTCCATTAGTATTATCCCAAACGGTTAACAAATTCAAGAGTCACATATTGTTGACAGCGCAAAGCAGTCATGAAACAATGAAGATATGCCGCCAACCGGATTTAAACATGCGCAGGCAATTTTTGTCGGAAGCGTCATCTTTGTTATCCTTGCCATTGGATTTATCAGTCTGCTCGGGCGTACCGCACGTCAAGCTCCCGCAATAGACACGCGGGCAAAGGCAGGAGTCAGTGCAACACTTAAATTATCGGGAGTCGTAACGTCGGTTGATGACACCAAAGGGGTCATTCTCGTAGATCAACTCCAGTTTATGAACGCAGAAGGAGGAAAAACACTCGGTACATGGACGGTGACTCCTCCACCCGGATTTAATCTTGCATCGGTTGGTCGTGGCACCAGAGTCACACTGACCGTGAATCCAACGACATTCCTTGCCACGTCCCATACCTTCACTGCAACACAGATTAAAGCAGAGCGCTAAAAGAAAAAGACGCTCCTGTGTCGAAATCTTTTCCTCTTTTTCCTTTTATTTTTATAATGTGCGCCTGCCCGATCCCAACAACCTCCATAACTTCTTTCGTGACGTCAACAACGCATGCGGTCTGTTCGTCAATCCCCACAATGACCGCATCAGGCGGAAGCATCGCTTTGAGTTTTTCAAACCGGTCCTTCCCCATCCAACACCTGGTGGTATCAAAGTCTTCTCCTTCGGCGTTATTCCAGTGCGGCACGATTACCAGCCGCAACCCATACACTCCGAAAAAATCCAGTCCGTCGAGCCAACGAAGATCTGCGCCGGTCTTAAAAATTTCATAGACCGGTAGAGCCCAACGGCTTACGGCAACCGCCGTTGCCGAACCGAAACACAGCACGGCTCCTTCTTGATGGATCTTAAGAAGCTTTTTGTATGCAAGAGTTTTATGAAGGTGCGCAATGGTATACCCTGGTGAACCGGCCCCGCAGTAGAGATAATCCTGCTTAAGGATCGCATCGGTGATCACGGGATTATTAGTACTTAATTCCCCATCTCTTCTCCATGCGCGGATCCGAGTGACCATCGGCTTAAAATTCTGCAGACTCGTTTCAAAAAACTTCTGCATACGCTCCGGCCAGCCGTGGATCGCATTGACTTCAAAGCCTGTGGGTGTTTCCAAGATACCGATCGCAACAGGAGTAGAAAGCCCTGCACGTTTCAATACTGCTTCGTGGATTTTTCTTCCAGTCGGCGACATTTCTCCGGATCCAAAGAGGATGATGACCCCGGCTTTAGCTTTAAAAGGGGTGGCCTTAAAGGGGTCACCCTTATAACCATAAGTTAACTGATCTTTTTTTTTACGATTGAACCAGTTGATGCATCTTCAACAAGATATCCTTTTTCTTCAATCTGTTTTCTTATTTCATCTGCCTGATCAAATTTTTTTTGCTGTCTTAACATTTCCCGCTTTTGTGCAAGATTTGTTATTTCTTCAGGAATTCGTACTTCATAATTCATAAATCGTAAATCCAGTCCGAGCACTTCATCAAAATCCATGAGAAGATCATATTTATCTGGCGACGGAATGTTTGACTTAACAAGTTCCCATGTAACGGCAAGCGCCTGCGGCATATTGAGGTCATCGGTAATTGCTTCGTCAAACCTTTTTCTCACATCATCAATCTTTTTCAGTTTTTCTTGTGTAAGTATTGTTCGTGATACGTCAGATGTGATACGTGAGACGAACAAACGAAGCTCTTTGAGGGAATTTTGGGTTCCCTCAAGCGCTTCCCAGGTGAAATTTAACGGTTTTCGATAATGCGCAGTCATGTAGAAGTAGCGTAAACTCAACGGATCAAAGCCTCTCTTTTCTACGTCTTCAATAGTATGGAAGTTTCCCAAACTCTTGCTCATCTTTCTAGCGTCAACTTTTAGAAATGCATGATGTACCCAGAAGCGGACAAACGGTTTGCCGGTTGCTGCTTCGCTTTGGGCGATTTCATTCGGGTGATGTACCGGAATATGATCAATGCCGCCGGTGTGGATGTCAAACGTTTCGCCAAGATAGCGCATAGCCATTGCCGAACACTCTATGTGCCAACCCGGAAATCCATCACCCCATGGGCTATCCCAATGCATCGTGTGGCTCACAAACCGGCCAACCCGTTTAAACCATAGCGTAAAATCCGCAGGATGTCTTTTGTGTTGTCCGGTTCTTACTCCCTCACGTACTGCCGTCTTTTTTTCAGAAAGTGATTGCCCGAATAATGTTCCATAATCGGCAAACTTCGTCACGTCAAAGTAAACTGCCTCCGGCGTGTCATACGCATATCCTTTTTCCACTAATTTTTTGATAAGCGCAGTCTGTTCCGGAATATGATCGGTAGCCTTGCAAATTATTGAAGGGCGTAAGATGTTAAGCTTATCCATCGAATCATAAAAATGTTTGGTAAAAAAATTCGCCACTTCCCAGACGGTCTTCCCTGCTTTAGCAGCTCCTTTTTCCAATTTATCTTCTCCTTCATCTGCATCAGAAACCAAGTGGCCGACATCCGTAACATTCTGCACATGTGTCACGGTATACCCTAATCGCGTAAGCACGCGGCGCAAGATATCATCACCTGTATATTTTCTGCCATGGCCGATATGAGCGTAGTCATAGACAGTCATACCACAGGTATACATACCGACATTGGGCGGACTCATGGGAGTAAATGCTTCAACCTTTTTTGTGAAGGTATTATACAACTGCAACATGTCTATATTTTACTCGTCTATTATCGCATAAAACCCAATACCTTGCATCTATGTTACTATGTTTTAAAACATGGTAACATTTGGTTTTTGCATATCAAATCTTTCCTTTGCGAATGTCCACTGTACATCAGAAACTCCAAAAATTTTTGACTTGTGGACAAAAACACACGTCGGCGCTTTGCTCGTCGTCAAGCGCACATAATCATTCATCTTTGGAAATGGTTCGACAACATCCTTCACACATTTGCCATAATAAAATGTCGGTGGGTTTATAGCAAACATTTCCTCTCGTGCTTTGGCGAAGCGCTCAAATTGCCCCATGGATGATGTGTACCAAGAATATTTGTAAGGAGAATGCCTCTGTGCCTGAAAGTAAATCAGGTCGTCCCACCCATCGAGAAACAATGTATCTTGTGGAATAGATAAAATATTGACCATCCCACCGATTACAAAAATTCGGTCAAAATTCGTCATAAACTCTACCTGCCGGTCCACTTTTTCATAAAGATATGACTGAGGATTAAGTAGGGCCCATGCAGTTATCCCAAAAAATGCTATACTAACGCCCTTTGCAAGAGGACCTCTTGCAAAGGCCAAAAGCAGCAAAACACTCATGATAAACAGTCCATACCATTGAAGATGATGAAATGCGGCATAATATATTTCCCCCGGAGATGTTGGTCGAACGTTTGCAAGCGATAAAAAAATAAAAAGAATTGCAATTTGTAATGGCTTTTTCTTTATGATGACACCGACAAGCGTCCAGAAAACTAGCGCTAAACTAACTTCAACAATACGAAACATATTCCATGTTCCACCGAAAAAAATAAGCACCGGATAAAAAATAATCTGCCAAATGTTCCCTTCACTCCCCGGCCGCGAGACATTTACCGTTATAATATTAAAAAAATAATCTGAGATGGAATGAAGTCCAATAGATACTGCTGACATCAATAAAAATATACTCAACGATATTCTGTTCCATTTATGTTTCCAAAGAAGATAACCAAACATTGCCAGAGCAAGTGGTATATACGGTTCGCGCGAAAATACGACAAACCAGGTAAATATTGCAACGACAACAAGTTCAATCGCGGAAATGTTCCTTCTTCTCCAAATCTCCCCAATCATCCCCAATAGATAAACAAGTGGATAGACAATCATGCTTTCTGCCAAAAAATGTTCACCAAATAAAAATCCTTTTGTAGATTCAAAAAGCACGGCAAATCCAAGGCCTACAAGTCCGAACCGGAAAACAAGTAATGCATCGGCAATAAAGGAAAAATAAATAATAAACATGCGATGCTGGTGGATAAGAAGGTATATGCCATCGGGTTTGCCAAAGAATTGAATAGCTGCGCTCATGTATGCCGGTAATGGCTGGTGATTAAAAAATATTTCGCTGAATAATCGTTTCCCGGCGAGCAAAAAATACCCGCCCATGTAGTTAAAACAATCATCAAAACAACCGAACGCAGGAATGCGGTCACGGTAGACGTGCCGGAGGAAAATCCAAAAAGGAATGAGAAGAAAAATGAGGAATATCCTCAATAATAATTTCTTTTTTATCACACCTTTTATCACACCTTAGAGGTGTGCACGTATCCACACCTCGGATTCTAGTCCTGCCGGACATTGCGGCTTTTTTCCATGGATGCTTTTGGGGAAATGCCATATAAGTTGCCGCGGCGGGGTTTACTGGGAGTGAAAACTGGCGCAATAGTTGCAGCCTGGGCCGCTTGCTTGGCTGCCTGTTCTTTTTTCTGTTGTTCTTCCATTTGTATCCGTTCCCACACCGAGGGCTCACGTTTTTTGTTCCCAGCTAAATATTCTAAAGCAGCTCGCGCTTTCTTTTGATCAAGTTGATCCAGCGGAGTTAGTTTACTCTCTGTCTCTGATGGTTTTCCCGAAGTGGTTGACTGACTTTGTTGTTTTTTTCCACTTTTACTCCCAAGACTTTCTAACGCCTTCCCGGCGATTTCCTTCGGCGCTTTCACCACTTCACTTCCTACGTGACCCGCAAGTTCTCCAAGCTCTTCGACAATTTGTCTCCCAACATTCATATGAGTCCGAGTTGTTCTTTTGCTTTCGCACTCACCCGATCCATCGTCCACGGCGGATCAAAGGTAAGCTCCACATCAACTTTTTTCACACCTTTCAGTTTCCCTACTTCGTTTTTAATAGGACTAGCAATGAGATCAAACAACGGACATCCCAGCGTCGTGAGGGTCATACGAATGATAATAGATCCGCTATCAATAGTGATATCATAGATAAGCCCCAGATCCCAGATGGACACCCCAATTTCCGGATCAGGAATGGTTTTAAGAATATCTTCTATTTCTTTTTTTTGTATGGTTTTCATTGGGTTATTTGTTTATTGGATTATTGGATTATTTATTCAGTATTCCCTTCTTCCTTCCAACGCCCGCGTCAACGTCACGTCATCCGCATACTCCACGTCTCCTCCCACCGGCAATCCGTGCGCCAACCGTGTAATTTTGACTTTTGCATTTTGACTTTTGCATTTTTTAGTAATGTACATCGCCGTTGCTTCCCCTTCCATATTGGGATTGGTGGCTAAAATAACTTCAGAGATAGGTGATACGGTTTGACCGTTTGATTCCCGGTATCGAGCCTCAATTCGCCGCAAAAGATCTGTAATATAAATTTCATCCGGACCAATATTATTCAGTGGGTCAATAGCGCCGTGCAGCACATGGTACACCCCATGATATTTCCCCGTCCGCTCAATAGAAAGCACATCGGTTGGACGTTCCACTACGCAAATCGTCCCGCGATCACGACCATCCTCGCTGCATACGGCACAGGGATCAGACTCCGCAATATTTTTGCACACGGAACAAAAGACGGTTGACGTTTTGACGCTTTTCAGTCGTTCGGAAAACTGGTCTAATTCCTCTTGAGGAACATGGAGAAGGTAAAACGCGAGCCGTTGGGCAGTTTTGGGCCCAATACCTGGCAATCTTTCAAATGACTCGATGAGCCGGGAGACTGCTTTAGGAAGAATATTCATCCAGGTAGTGAAATTTCGACCTTTGCCTTTTACGCTTTTGTGAAATCTCAATGTCCTTTCTTTATAATAATGTTATTATTGTAACCAAGTAGCCTCACATCGACACGGGCAAAGTGAAAAGCGTGTCGAAATTCTACTACC
>JACPFZ010000015.1 GCA_016182725.1 Candidatus Gottesmanbacteria bacterium | reverse complement strand
ATGTTTATGGGGCCGTTTGATAAAGGCGGGGACTTTCGCGATACTGCTATGGAAGGCATGAGCAGGTGGGTGAACCGAGTTTGGCGACTCTCTCTTAATTCTCTAAGTCACTTAAGTACCTTAAGTACCTTAGGTAACTTAGAAATCAAAAGAGCCCTCCAAAAGCTCGTCAAGAAAGTGACGGAGGATATTGAGAAGCGCCGCTACAATACGGCCATTGCTGCTATGATGGAGTTTACGAACGAGGTTTCCCACCTCCGAGGTGGAGGCAAAGGACACCTCGGAGGTGTATCAGGAGTATTGGGGAAGGAAGAATTGGCGACATTCATTAAACTCCTTGCTCCCTTTGCGCCGCATCTTACTGAAGAACTCTATCAAAGAATTATGAATTATGATTTAAGAATTACGAATCAAAATCAAGAAAATCGTAAATCGTACTTCGTAAATCGTAATTCGATTCATGTTCAGCCTTGGCCAGAGTATGATCCTTCAGAAATGAGCGAAGAATTCGTGCAGATGGTGGTGCAAATCAACGGAAAGCTTCGTGACAAGCTAAACGTTAGTGTTCAGCAGTCAAAAGATCACAGTGCTATAGAAGAGTTGGCAAGAAATCGCGAGAGAGTGAAAAAATTTTTAGAAGGCAAAAAGGTTGTAAAATCAGTCTTTGTCCCAGGTAGGCTTATCAACTTCGTGTTGTGAAAGCGCTTCTTGAACGTTACGCGCCGCGAGCTTTGTTATTTTTTCAACATCCACATCTTGAACGTAGACTAAGCCCGGGATTGACGTGCCGAGCCGCAAGAGCACTTGGTGTCCGGTCCAGGCTGCGACGTCGGGATGACTTTTGAGTTCTGGAGGGAATGCATCAACGATGTCTTCAAGTGAAATACCGATATCCATAAGTCCTGCACCGACTACCCACACGTCAGGCAAGGTGTGGGTTTTGTACCGCTTGTAAAGCTCCAACTGGAGATCTTTCCATCGGTAATGTTCCTGTTGGTCGTTCTCTAAAGCGAGTGCGACAAGGGCGTGATGTGCGTTGGGATTCTTGCTAAAGACCGGCATGAGGAGTACGTTTTCTTCCTGGCACAGCCGCGCAAAGTCTTCGTAGACAGGGAAATCGTTGCCAGACGTGTGATTTGCCGTTTTAAGCTGTTGCATCAATACGTTACCCGCTCGTTCGTCGTACGGTTGTCCGGCAAGATTCACGCGATATTTTTTTCGTTCCAATGCAAGCTGTAGGGCCGAAACAAAGCTGTCGCCAATATCATCCACCATGAGGATAAAACGATTCGGGTCCAATACTTCCTGCGGGAGTTTGCCTTTGACCGAAGCTTCACCGGTTGTGTCCGCGATGGTCCCGTTTATGTCTACCGCTGACATGCGTGTGGTCGGAAGGCCCAATGCATGGATTCGTTGGGCAAGGGGAAGGGCACCGGCCATAGGAAATACAAGATGGAGATCCGCATGCTGTGTGGCCATTGCGTAGGCAGCCTGTGTGCATCCGGTGATTGCGGCCTCCGTTTCTTCGGGCATGAGGAGTCTGGTACTATACTTGCCTTCATCTCCCGGACCAAGGAGAAGCGCGTCTCGGACGAGTGTTTTATTGGATATTTTCACTGCACGAACGAGGAGTTCTTCCTGATCCGGTGGTAGTTGGCTTTCTTCATTGAGATATGCAAGCTGCATGCGTGCAGGGCGTACGCCAATCTGTGAGAGAAATTGTTCTTGAGGAGAAATTTCTTGGATAGGTGGTGGGGCGCATGTAGATTCTGGGGAGTTCATGTACCTGCATACATAGTCCTTTTTCTTTCGTTTGTCAAGTGGCTTGTAGCATGTTTGTGTTTATGGTGTAATGAAACAAATGGTCGGAACTGAATCACCGTCAATCTGGCAGACGTACCGTATTCCTCTCATCCTGGGCGCTGTGAGCGTTTTTGTGATTGTTTTTTCTTTAATTCTTCTTGTTAAATCAACCCAAACGCAAATACCCATCCAGTTTTCTAGCAATAAAGATGCATTAGGTGATAGCAATCAGTCGAGTTCATCTGCTAACCAGAAAAAAATGATTCATGTGGATGTCGAAGGGGGAGTGAGGGCTCCAGGAGTGTATATTTTACCTGCTGGTAGCAGAATCGATGATGCTTTTGCTAAAGCAGGAGGATTAAGTGAAGAAGCGGATCGCACAATTCTGATCCGTTGTTGCAACGTCAGGAGACATCGCAAAACGGATCGGTAAATATCAACACTGCGTCGCAAAACGAATTAGAATCTCTTCCGGGCGTGGGTCCGGTGACGGCAAAGAAAATTATTGACAACCGGCCATACCAGACATTAGAAGAATTAGTTAGCAAGAAAGCCGTTGGTAACGCGCTGTTTGAGAAGATTAAAGGAAGTTTGTCATTATGATGAAAAAATGTGAGCCTCTGTATTGACGTAGGACGGCTCATTCACCTGCCAGGTGGGCTTTGACTCCTGGCAGGTGTGAGCGGAAATATGACCGTTGAAAACTTTACCTCCGTTGCGAACAGTATGTTGCCTGAACCACATGCCGGACTTTTGAACGGCATATTATTTGGAACGAAAGCAACTCTTTCTAGAGATCTCTATGATCAATTAGTAAAAACAGGAACATTACATATCATTGCACTGTCTGGTATGAATATTACGATACTCACGAACCTTGTCAGTATTACTCTGCTCCGATTCATTAGCAGATGGATAGCAAGTCTGCTAACAATAGGTATAATTATAGGTTTTATTTTCTTTGTCGGACCCAGTGCGAGTGTCGTGCGAGCCGGTGTCATGGGAAGTCTGGCATTATTGGCAGTGGTGTTCGGTAGGCAAACATGGTCATTCCTTTTTCTCGCCATAGCCACTGGCAGTATGCTTATTGTTTACCCAGCCTGGATTTTTGATATAGGATTTCAATTATCCGTACTTGCAACGCTGGGAATTATTTTGTTTGGAAAAAAACTAGAAGTCGCTCGGAATCGCTCCGGTGAGACATTTTTTGGAGACGCTCGGGCGGAGGCCTCGCTCAGTGAAACTTCGCCAGTGAATGCTTCTTCTGGTTCGGAAGTCTTAGCAGGGCGAAGTTTCAGTGCTCCTCAAAATGCTCACCTTCGCTCCTTCAAAGTTTTGTGGTTTTTTTGGTCTTTTCTCAAAGAAGATCTCCGCGTCACGTTAGCGGCACAAGTTTTTACCATCCCAATTCTTCTTTTCCATTTTCATCGTATCTCACTCATTGCTCCCCTGCCGAATGTTCTCATCGGTTGGGTCATTGCGCCGGTGACGGCTTTGGGACTCGTCACCGTCATAGCCGGGTGGATTTGGCTGCCATTGGGGCAGGTGTTCGCATGGATAACATGGGTGCCCTTGCAGTATGTATTAACGAGTGTTTGGATTACCAGTATGCTCCCTTTTGCAAGTATGTCTTGGTAGAACGAAAAACCATATCAAAAGAGAGCAGGTTGAGGCTACATGGTTTCGGGTAAAAAGGCCGTTTTATAATAGTTATAACATTTATAAAATTTATAATAGTTATAGAAATCATACGAACGAGCTACAGTTTTTACTCAATATTTGAATAGGAAATTAAAAAAAATATGTTTCGATTGAGAATCGGCTATTTGATCTCTGGAATAGCTACAGGCTGTGTCCTTATCGTAAGTTTTGTTTGGACATTGCCCGATGGAAAACTGCACATATTCTTTTGCAATGTTGGGCAAGGTGACGGTGCATATATCCGGTTTCCGGACGGACGCGATATGGTCGTGGACGGCGGGCCGAATGACTCCATTCTTCATTGTTTAGGGAAGCATATGCCATTTTGGGATCGGCACATTACCTTCGTTGCCATGACCCATCCGCAAAAGGATCACATGCAGGGGCTTGTTTCCGTCTTCGAGCGATTTACCGTCGATTACTTTGTGCGAAGTGATATTGACGCTACGACAGAAGGATATAAAAAGTTTATTGATGTGATTCGTCGTAAAAAGATTAGCGAAAAGTTTACGGTCGCCGGCGACCATATCACTGTTGGAGCAACCACTCTATCGTTTCTCTGGCCGTCAGAAGAACAAATTGCAAAAAGGGGTAATTCCACAAGGCGTCCCCTTGCGGGGCAAGGGGACGCCTTAAAAAACCAAGAAAACGTTTTGGGCTCGAGCGTCGGAGAACTCAATGACTATAGTCTCGTCTTTTTCCTTCGCTACGGTTCATTTGACGCAGTGTTTACCGGGGACGCTGATAGCCATGTGGAACCGCACTATACTGGTTCTCTGCTTCCCGATGACCAACTCGAGCTTCTGAAAGTTCCCCATCATGGCAGTAAGACCGGAATGACGCAGGCGTTCATCGATTGGCTTCATCCGAAGCTTGCCGTGATCTCGGTTGGAAAAAACAACTACGGCCACCCAACTGACGAAGCATTGCAATTATTACGCTCAGTTGGCGCAAACGTATTTCGTACAGATCAAGACGGCACGATTGAAGTTACCAGTGATGGGACACACTGGCGAGTCAAAGGCGAGAAAAAGGTTGGAGACTAGTTCACTTTGCACGAATACCCAAGAGGGGCTTGACAATGTTAAAGTCCTGTAGTATATTATATCCTCTCAACCGTCCTTTCAGACCTCTCCCGCTTTTGAGCGGGAGATATTTGAGCGGACGGTTTGTGGTATGATGAGACGTATGAAAGAAGAGATTATTTTACTCCTTGAACACGTTCTTCGTGAGACGGGAATCACGGATGTTCCTTCCCTCGTGACTCGACCGGAAGACCCAGGCCATGGTAATTATGCGACCAATGTAGCCATGATTATCGCCAAGAAATTGAAGAAGCCGCCGATGGAAATTGCCAAAGAAATCCAAGAAGCGATCATAAAACATCAAAAGGCATCAACTAACCTTTTGTTTGAAAAGATAGAAATTGCGCCTCCGGGCTTCATAAACTTCTTTTTGTCCGAGGCTAGCCTTATCAATCAGCTTGGTCAAGTGCTAAATGAAGGCGAACGCTTTGGAATGAGCCCTGCTGCAGGGGTCAGGCATAAAAAATCCGAGGAAAAACCGCAAAAGCATAGCGATCGGAAGGCTCGCCTGTCGACAAGCACGGCCGATAAAACAGTAGCTTCAAAAAAAGAAGTCGTAACGCGTCAAAAGATCGGAGAAAATTTCCGTACAAATGCCGCACCAGGGGTTTATGCGGAGAAATCCTTCGGCGGAGCTCAGGACGGCAAGAGCCGCATTATGATCGAATTTGCCGACCCCAACCCATTCAAAGAGTTCCATATCGGACACTTGAGAAACATCACGCTCGGTGAATCATTTAGTCGACTCCTTGAGGCGACCAGCCATGAAGTTCAGCGGATCAACTATCAAGGAGATATCGGCATGCATGTGGCAAAAGCGCTCTGGGGACTTTTGCATATTCCAGATGAGTCTTATTTGTCTTATAAGACTCATAAGACATCGAAAGAGAAAGCGGAATTCTTAGGCAAGGCATACGCAGCCGGGGCTCAGGCATTTGAAGAAGATGACCATGCCAAGGAAGAGATCGTTGAGATCAATAAGAAAGTCTACCGGCAGGATCCCTCGATTGTTGATCTTTGGAAAGAGGGACGGCAGTGGAGCTTGGACTATTTTGATAGCATCTATAAGCGCGTTGGCACACATTTCACCCGTTTTTATTTTGAAAGCGAAGTGGCGCCGATGGGTGTAGCACTCGTTGCCGATCACATCAAAGATGCCGTGTTTGAGGAAAGCGAAGGGGCAGTCGTCTTTCGGGGAGAAAAGGTTGGGTTACATACCCGCGTGTTTATCACGAAAGAAGGCTACGCGACCTATGAGGCCAAAGATCTTGCCCTTGCACCATTAAAGTATAGTGAATATCCGTATGATCTATCTATTATTATGACCGGTAACGAACAGTCAGCCTACTTTCGCGTTATGCTTGCCGCGTTACAACAGATTCGCCCCGACCTAGCAGAGAAAACTCGCCATATCCCCTTTGGCATGGTGAACCTTAAAGAAGGCAAAATGTCCTCGCGCACCGGCAACGTGATTACGGCAGACTGGCTCATTGATCAGGCGAAAAATCGTATCTATCATATACTAGAAAAAAACGAATCAAAATATTCCAAAGCGCAGCAGGAAGAGATTGCGGAGAAGGCAGCTCTTGCCGCAGTCAAGTACTCCATGCTTAAAGTGACTGCATCTAGTGATATAGCGTTTGATCTGGAAAAGTCAGTATCATTTGAAGGAGATTCCGGGCCATACCTGCAGTATACTTTCGCAAGAGCAAAAAGCGTTTTGCGAAAAAGTCATATAAGACCTATGAGACCTATAAGTCTCATACGTCTTAACCAAGAAGAGCGCGGCCTCGCGGCCGCGTTGAACTACTTCCCAGAGGTGGTCACGGAAGCAGCGCAACATTTTGCCCCAAACACCCTGTGCACCTATCTTTTTGGTTTGGGCCAGGCGTTTAATCTCTTGTATGCCAAGCACGAGATTTTAGGAAACGACTTGCGATTGGCACTGACTGCCGCCACGGCAACCGTCCTCAAAAACGGCCTCTTTCTTTTGGGCATCGCGACGCTCGAACAAATGTAAACTTTCCCCCTTGACAAGGGCTTCTCTTTTCATCATTCTTAAGAGAAGAGAGGTTGTATACTTCATGAAGAAAGTGAGTATTCGAAGTCTTCTTGTTCTTCTTTTGTTGCTTGCGGCTATTGGCGTCACCGCTTTTATCGTTTCTCAGAAAGGAACCGGTCAGTTTGAACTGCGTCAGCGCGCGAGTGCTCCCTCAGGGGTAGCAACCCTGGAATTGGTTACCCAGTCAACAGATCGGTATGTGGGAGATGTGTTGTATACAGATTACGTCTAATGCCCAGGCATTGGGTCTTGTGACCAATGTCAATGAAACATTGCTCCAGCCGGCGACGAACGGGAACGTGTTTATTGATTTTAGCGCAACGACAACGTCTGTCACGGGTTTTGACACGGCAAGCGATTCGGCGCTGTTGGCGACGATATATTTTAAAGCCAACAAAGTGAAAGCCGTCACGGTTACCCATGACCCCATACGATCCAAAATTACAAGAAAAAGCGATAGTTTAGACATTTTGCAAACTATCCCGGTCAAAGTGTTTACTCTTGTCGCCGATACGCAGGCGCCGACCGTGACCATTGGTGACGAAATAAAAACGACGGATACGATGACGAGTGAGGGTGTTGTTGGGAGGGGCACCACGACGAACCCGAACGCCGACAGCACCACGACGAACCCGGCAGTGACGTTTACCTGGAGAGGAGTAGACTATCCGACCCGGCCCAGCGACGCCGTCAGCATCGTCAAATATGCCTATCGCTTCAACGCAGAAGCATTTCAGACGACGTATGACGACAAGAGAACGTCCGTCACTAAAACCCTTCGGCATGGGAAAAATACCTTTGAAGTAAAAGGACAAGATGCAAGCATGAATACCAGTGTCCCTGCATCGCCGGGAAGCAAACGCGCTTTTACGGTCGATTTGACACCCAAGATTTTACGGGTGTCCATAAGTCACGGGATCTCTGGGACACCGATTACCATCAGTGGCTATAACTTTGGCAGCACCAAGCAGACGCTGAGATTTGGTTCTGTTGCCGTAGCAGCAGCCAACATCACGAGTTGGACCGATACCCAAATTGTTGCCAAAGTGCCGACCAATGGCGACGGCAATATAAGCGTTGCGGTACCGGTTACTACGTCAGCCGGTACGGCAGCTACCTTGATAAGTAACGGTATGCCGTTTACCCTGGATACCCTCCTGCGGCTGGTGTTTGGCTATCAGGGCATTTCGCAGGACCGCGGAACGAAAAAAGTGACGGTCACGGTGAAGCGTCCGACAACGACGTATGTGAGCAAGATGGAAAATCTGGACGCGATTTTTGATGCTACTGAAGGAACGTATGTCGTGACAACGCCGCCCATCACCCGGCCGGTTGCTACTGGTATCAATTATAC
Source organism: Candidatus Gottesmanbacteria bacterium (assembly GCA_016182725.1). Lineage (GTDB taxonomy): Bacteria > Patescibacteriota > Microgenomatia > UBA10105 > UBA927 > JACPFZ01. Next base: position 6,053 of record JACPFZ010000015.1, on the reverse strand, counting down.
GGTTTCTGTTGTTGACGATGCGCATCTGCGGAGACAGTTTAAAACTGTACCCCTCACCTTTGGCACGATGAATACGCTCAAGAAGAAAGCCGATACAGATAAGCTGATCATCGCAGACTTTAACGCGGATAATACGCTCTCTATTGATGATTTTGGGTTACTTATGGCGCAAATTACCGACCTTTCGGTGCAGGTATCTGCCGCAAACGCAAAATTTGATGTCAATGGAGACGGGATGTTGGATATCGTTGACATTGCGCTTCTATTGTCTAACTACACCGCATTGGAAAAACTTGGAGATGTAGAATGAAGAAGCTACTGCCGGTAATCCTCCTTGTTGGTTTATTCGGAATTACGCCTGCGCGTGCATTTAATGCCTCGGGTAGCGGTAAAGTTGGACTTTCTCCGGCAACAAGTACGCTGCAAACCGGGACAGAGACTCCCGTTGACATAATCTTCAATACGGCAAATACCGCCATTTCTGGTATTTCCATACGGCTCACGTTTTCCGTGCCGGCCACTCCGGATCTGCAGGTTGTCCGGGTGCAGCCGGCAAGCTTAGACGGATGGACATTTAACGTCAACAAAATATATACGTCGGGGGGCAAAACGACGGTGGACCTGATGGCGCTCAATGGGACAGTCGCAGGTTATGCCAATAATGCAGACACGAAACTTGCCACCATTACCTTTAAAGCAACTGCCGCATTTAGCGGCAAAGCAGTGACATTTGATCAAACGCAGACGAAGATGCTTAAGAAATCCGATGCCTCGGATATATTGGGAACGCTCGGCAACGGCACGTACAATGCAACAGGCGCAACGATTCAAACAACAATTACTCCTACTGCAACGCCAACTCTCACCCCCACGCCGACGCAATCACAGCAACAACAGAATACCACTCCAACCCCAACGCCCACCCCGACGCCAGGGCAACGCCAGTCATTCCTTGATATTGTTGATAGAACGCTTCAGAGGAAGAAGGAGACCGTGGCGACTCCTACCGAACCACCTGTTCCGACGATACCAGCCGCCAGTTCATCGCAAAGAGAAATTCCTATCACCGTCAATCCCTTTACCAATGCTGCCGGCGAGGCAGCGGCAACGTTTACCCTCTCGGGAACTACCGACCTCTCTGCCACAGTGAGTATCCGGATTCAGCCTGATGCAGTGGGCGGAACAACCACGGCAGATTCGACCGGCTATTGGGAATACCGTATTCTCCGGCCTCTCACGAGTGGGTCAAAAGAACTCACCGTCACTGCTATGAATGCAAACGGGGAGACGGGACTACATAAGGAAACATTTACCGTGCAGGGGACATCTCCCATGGGTATCCTTCCCCTTATTATTGCTCTGGTTCTGTTTGGCATTGTGGGGATATTCCTTTTCCTGCGTCTGCGCAAAGGAGGACTTCCTCCCGCACCACCGCCAGCAGCTCCGCCGATTCCTCCGTTTATGCCTCCCGCTCGTTCCTGACCTCTCTACGATATAATGAAAATATGGCTGGGATAGAACTCATTTTTAGTATTGACAAATTACTGCTTAAGCAGTAATTTGTCAATGAATCAGTCTCGATTTTAGGATGTATGATCCATATCCGAAAACGGTTTGATGTAATATCGTTGCTGCCACTAGTGTGGGGGACGGTCATTTCGTTTGGTCTTCTGGGTATCCGGTTTGTGGTGACGAGTGATGATTTTTATCTTTTTCTTCCCTGGAATCTCCTGTTGGCAATCGTGCCGTTTGTGATTTCATACGGTATACTTTTGTACTACTCGCGCAAGGAAAAGTCATTCGTTCTGTTGCTTGGCTTGGGACTGGTGTGGCTTATCTTTTTTCCTAATGCGCCGTATATCACGACCGACTTTATCCATCTTGCCCCACGAACAGGCGTTCCTGTATGGTTTGACGCCCTTCTTATCCTTGCGTTTGCTTCAACCGGACTCTTAAGCGGCTACTATTCACTCTCCATCATGCAACTCGTGGTTCGGAGTGAGTACAGTGTCGCTAGTGGCTGGATTTTTGTGTTTGGCAGCCTTGTTCTTGCCAGTTTTGGCATCTATCTCGGGCGATTTTTACGGTGGAACAGCTGGGATCTTTTTCTTGACCCGATCCGTTTAACCCACGATGTGGTCAGCCGTATCTTCGCTCCCACCGTGCATACGCGGTTTTGGGTTGTATCCGGGCTTCTGTTGCTATTTCTTATAGGGAGTTATATGTTCCTCTATTGGTTCTTACAAGGCACGTCTTCTCTCAAGCGAAAGAAGTGAGGTATAGTATAATCCACAGTATGAATCAAGATCATATCCGTAACTTCGCTATCATTGCTCACATTGATCATGGGAAGTCCACGCTTGCTGATCGGCTGTTGGAGATGACCGGAACAGTGGCCAAGCGCGATATGGCCGAGCAACTCCTCGATAGTAACCCCATTGAGCGGGAGCGGGGGATTACGATTAAGTTAGCACCGGTTCGTATGACATATAGGTCTCATGAGTCTCATGAGTCTTATACGCTTAATCTCATAGATACTCCTGGTCATGTGGATTTTTCTTATGAAGTCTCCCGGTCTCTTGCAGCCTGCGAGGGTGCACTCCTCGTGGTTGATGCGACCCAAGGGGTGCAGGCGCAGACCCTGGCCCATCTGCATCAGGCCCGCTCCCATCATTTAATGATCATCCCTATTATCAATAAAATAGATTTGCCGAACGCGCGGATAGGGGAAACGGAAAAAGAGATTTATGATTTAGGATTTACGAATGAAGAGATCATACACATTTCTGCCAAAACCGGCCAAAACGTCGAACACGTTCTTCAAGCCATTGTTGAACGCATTCCTCCGCCTTGTGGTGAGCCTGCCGAACCACTTCGGGCTCTGGTATTTTCTTCCCAATACGATCCGCACAAAGGCGTGGTGGTGTTTGTGCGGGTGGTTGATGGATTATTTAACCTTGAAAGGTTTCTCCTTAACTTGCGAGGAGAGTCCTTATTGAAATTTTTGGCTTCTGGTGTCCAGGTGACGCCGATTGAAGTCGGATACTTTACCCCTCGGATGACCAAATCTTCAGGACTTTTTACTGGCGAAGTAGGCTATATTGCCACCGGGCTAAAAGACGTACGGTTTGCGAAAGTAGGAGATACGATAACCACACAAGAACGATTTACGAATTACGATTTACGAATTACGAATAAAATTACTCCCTCTGAATTCATAAATCATAAATCATATATCGTAAATCCTGAAATTGTTCCCTTGGAAGGATACCAGGAGCCGAAGCCTATGGTTTTCCTTGGACTTTTTCCGGTAGACTCTGCGGAACTTACGCTTGCACGCGAGGCGATGGAAAAATTGCGGCTTTCCGATAGCGCATTTACGTTTCGGCCCATTTCCTCGGCGGCGCTCGGGCATGGGTTTCACTGCGGATTTTTAGGACTTTTGCATGCAGAAATCGTACAGGAGCGGTTGCTTCGAGAGTTTGGTTTGACGATGCTGGCTACGGCTCCAAGCGTTGAATATCTCATCAAAATAAAGCAAGGAGTTCGGTTATCAGATAAGGGTCAGTCAGTTGCCAGTCTATCGGAAACTGAAAAACAGAAAACAGATCAACTAAATTCCGAAAACCGACAACAGAAAACCGATAACGAAATTCATATCCAATCCGCCTCGGAGTTTCCTGACCCCTCGTTTATTGACCAAGTGCGCGAGCCGGTGATGAACGTCACTATTTTTGCTCCCAAGCGCTTCGTTGGTCCCATTATGCAGCTTTGTCAGGAGAAGCGGGGTGTCTATGTGGACTTGCATTATCTCACCTCCGAGGTGTCAAAATCCTCCACCTCGGAGGTGGAAGGGATTGTAGAATTTATCTATCGTATTCCTTTAGCCGAGATGATCGTGGACTTTTTTGACCGATTAAAGAGCGCGACCGAAGGCTACGCGAGCTTGGATTATGAATTTTATGATTACCAGCCAGTGGATGTAGTCAAGTTAGACGTATTGGTAAATAAAGAAAAAGTGGATGCGTTTTCTCTGTTAGTGGTACGGGATCAGGCGCAGCGTCGCGGGAATGAGATTGTTGATCGCCTCGCTACAGCTATCCCCAGGCAACAATTTGAGATCCCGGTGCAGGCTGCCATTGGCGGTGATATTATTGCCCGGGCCGATGTCAAAGCGTTTCGCAAAGACGTGATTGCCAAGCTCTACGGCGGGGACCGTACCCGCAAGGATAAGCTTCTGGAAAAACAGAAGCGAGGAAAGGAACGTATGAAATTAGTAGGAAGAGTTCAAATACCCCAGGCCGCTTTTTTTGCAGTACTTAAGAGAGTTTGATTTTCCTACGGAAGATTTTTCCTGATATGGAAAGCAAAATCCGTATAATGAGCAGAAGAACTCCATTGATTACTAAAACCAGTCCTGTACTTTTGACCAATGCATCAAGAATCCGATTGATAAACTCCAAAATTGTACCGGTTAAACCGATGCGGATGCCGGCTACGTAGCCGGCAGCCAGGAGTAGGGTAATGGCAATAGCAAATGCAATGAAGCCTTTCAAATCTTCCTTTGACGAAAACATACTATTGGAAATGACAAACAATAAGTAATATCCAGTGCCGTAAATCAGGGCATTTTGCAAGGCGTCCCCTTGCCCTTCGACAAGTTCAGGGTAAACTGCAAAGGGACGCCTTATGAAATAGGAAATTGCAGCTATGATAGTGATTCCGACAAAAAGTGGTGCAAAACCTATCACATATCTTCGAAATGGATCAGTTTTGGCAATCTGTACGCTTCCTGCTTGGACTTCCTCTTCTTCTAAATTTTCCGGAACCAGAGAAAGCTTGCCGGTATGAACGCCCAGAACTTCCGCGGTAAATAGGTGGGCAAGTTCATGGACGACCGTGCCGGGAAAAAAGAGGATAGTCGTTGCCGTTACGGCCAGAGAGCGATGGCGAAAAAGGAAAAGAAATAGTCCGTAGATAAGCTGGCTCATGTGCCGGGAAAGAAAATACAAGACAACAAGTTCAGCAAGTAAAATAATGAGTACCATAGATTTAATGGCCGCCTGACGATTGACCTTCACTTTCCTGGATCATCGGCGTAAGCATTCGCGAAGAAAGCATCATGATCACAAGAGCGATAAATAGGTAGTTACCAAGCTTTTTGAGCGTTAGCTTATCCTTAGGGTGAAGTATACCCTCCATAGTTTTGAGATTTTCTTTTGTCCCATCAATTCCTGCAGCTTGGAGGAGTTGTTCTGCTATTTGCGGAATGCCATTGGGGAAAAGTGTTTTTTGGAGTTCGGCGGCAACCGTTTTAAATTCCGGTCGCTCGAGTGCCGCACGGATGACCTGTTCGGTTGGAGCGCCATTTTCCATGGCCTGTATGAGAAAGGTAGTCTGTTCGCTTGAGGGTTGCCCTTGAAGAAATTTGAATAGCTCGGTATTTTGAGGTTTTATTTCCGGTTGCGGGAGAGGACGGATCTCAATCATTTTTTGCTTGAGTGCGTCAAAAGCTTGTCGAGCTTGTTGTTGGTCGGCAGGAAGCTTGCTCGTATCAATCTCCTGAACCATCGCCAAAACCCTGTCGCGGAACTCGCGGCCCAACGGCGTATCAGTTGCCTGGTACTGCCTGAGGGACGTCACGGGGAGTATCAGGTGGCATAGGATGAGAATCTATCGCATCGGTTACGGGTGTAGGTTGAGGCTCTATTGCGATTGGTGCTACCGTAGGAACTTCTGGGGGTTTCGGTATGGGTGGAGCTTCAAGAGCATGGGGAGGAATTGGATCCATACCTATACTTTAGAGATAACGAGCTCTGATTTCAAGAGAGTTCTTCGGCACTTATACCTTGTAGGTAGGTAAATAATATGTTAGTATTAAAATCAGATTATCGTCTTGGTGGTGTTCCCCATCATTATATAGGGGAAGAAAAGGAAGTGCTTATTCAGATACCCGATGAGGTGAGAAAATCAGTGGTTTTTATTTGCCTTAAACCCAAGAAAGAACCACAAAAAATTCTTGCTGTAGGGACTGCTTTTCTCGTTACAGTTGA
>JACPFZ010000008.1 GCA_016182725.1 Candidatus Gottesmanbacteria bacterium | reverse complement strand
CGCCGGCCAAACACGCCTTCATAGAAGCCGCATCGAAAGCGGATTTTAAGAATTCCGCAAGTTCCCCGGATTTTGCTTTATCGTTTTTCACCGTGTTGTTTATGAGATCATAGCCTTTACTCGTCATAAGGAGGTCATGGACTTCCCAAAACTTTCCTTTTTCTGCGGCACAATACAACGCTTTTGCGCCCATTTCTCCATTGCCATGGCCCGGATAATAAATGTAGGCAAATGCGGCCTTTCCGCTGTCCACCAGTTTTTTCATTTCGGGAACCGGCGCGATGTACGTGCCACCATCGGCCACAAGCGTAAATCGATCTCCGACTTGCTTATTGAGCTCACCATTTTCCCCTGCTGCAATGTGACAGTATGGGCAGCTTGGGTCAGCTATTTCGACAAAAAGTACTTTCTTGTTCGCATCACCGAACTTAATGACGTCTTGCTGAAATACATTTTTAATCTGATCAAGAGTGATGGTCGGCGGAGATGGTTGTTGCTGCGCCGGTGCAGCTTGCGCTGAAAGATTGGTTGCTCCTGCTACTTGTCCCTTTTCGTAAAAATCCACTTTTGTTTTAAGGCTTCCCAGAAGAAAAGCGCCAACAACGAGCGTAATTACTAACAGACCTTTCGTGAAATCTTTAGGAAGGAAAGCAAGCAGGTTCGTAATTTGTTTCATAATATGTATTCGGTAGAGACCATTGTACTGACTATTTGTCTGCGTAGTCAAGGAAGAAATGATTTCCGTGGAAATCTTTAAATCCTTTGGAATAATCCACTCTCCATGCGTCTCCTTCCGGCAGAGGAATTTTTCCGTACCCGCGGGCGACATCAATCACAAACCGCGCAGTTGCCGCTACCCCGGAAAGCATAGGGCGCAATTTCTGCCACATCTTGATGGCTTTTGGCAAAGGAACGGTAAAATGTTTTGCCCAATACACGGCATCATTTTGGAAAACATAATAGGGCACGATTCCTTCCGCTGCCAATGTTGAAAAAAGTGTATACAACGTTTCCACACTATCGTTTACCCCGGCAAGCAGTACAGTTTGACTCATGACAATGCCACCACAATTACGCCGCAATCGCTCAAGCACCCTAAGGGTTTGGGCAGTCAACTCCAGTGGATGATTGATGTGAATCATCATTCTGGGATTACGCAAATTCGCAATTGCTTCATAATGATCTTCTCGAATCATAAGAGGGTTATGAATTGGGACCCGTGTCCCAATGCGTACAATCCGAAGTTTTCCTATCCGCTGTAAACCACCGAGTTTTTCGAGTACATAATGGAGAATTTTCGGATTGACGGTAAGCGGGTCGCCACCGGAAAGAACAATTTCGTTAAGCCCCGGTTCTTTTTCAATAAACGCGAGCGTTTCATCAATTTGATCCATAAGAAGATGAGGAGTATGAGAAAGAGCTGCGCGACTATTGCCAACTTGACCTGCAGTGATGCCTACTTCCCTTCCCCGCGTACAAAATCGACAATATGCGGCACAATGGCGGGTAATCGTCCAAAGCGCTCGCCCCTGATATATAAATTTTTTTACGCCGTTTATGTTGCTTTGATACTTATAGACAAGTCCCGGCGCTACTTCATGTTCATCTTCCATGAGCGGGTCTTTCATGCCGACGTGGTAGTACTGTTTTTCCAGTTCCGGACGCGCGACAAACTGTCTACCGATTGGTCCATCCGGACCACCGGTTTTCGCAATGAGGTCTGATAGATATGGAGGAAAAATTTCCGGAAGTCCGCCGTGTGGCAACATCACTTTCGTGCCGCGGGGACGTAAAGAAGATGGGCTAGCAACAATCTGTGGTAAAATCATTTTCTACGGTGAAAATTACACACATAACATAATAAAAATTTGAGAATAAAATTAGTATAGTCAATATGACAGATATGTCAATCCGTCAATTTCAGTCTTTATTCAACCTTCAGAAGCTCAATCTCAAAAATAAGCGTGGCATTGGGCGGAATATCCCTTCCCGCCCCTCTACTTCCGTATCCTAATTCAGAAGGAATCGTCAGTCTGCGTTTACCGCCAACTTTCATACCGGCTACTCCTTGATCCCATCCTTTGATAACTTCCCCTGCGCCAAGATAGAAAGAAAATGGCGTTCCACGATCTATTGAACTATCAAACTTTTTCCCGTCGGTAAGTGTCCCTACATAGTTGACGGTAACTTTCTTACCGCTCACTGCTTCTGCGCCAGAACCGGCTTTTATATCTTCAACTTTTAATTGATCCATAGATGTTGCTCCTTCCGTTTCCCCTTTCGGACTTAATACAATGTAAATAAGAACCGGAATAAAAACAAGAAAAAGTGCAAGAATATATTTTATATTTTTCATAAAATGAACTGTGCTCTATTTTGCCAATTCCGGATAGTGACACTTTTTCCATTTTTTCCCACTCCCGCACCAGCAAGGGTCGTTGCGGCCGAGTTTATTCCCTTTATTCACGACGGGTTGCGCAACCGCTTTTTCCGATGAATTTGTTTTTGCCATTTTTGCAGCTTGCGTAAGCACGGTGTCTTTATTGGTCTGATTGATCGGATTTGCCCCCATCTGCACCTGCACTTTATAAATACGATGGACGATTTCGCTGTCAATTGCCGCAACTAATTGCTCAAACATGGAAAATGCTTCGTTTTTGTACTCCACAAGCGGATCACGCTGCCCGTATCCGCGTAGCCCGATGCCTTCTCGGAGATCATCAATCGCATCTAAATGATCCATCCAGAGATTATCAATGACGGATAAACTTACCCATTGCTCGATTTGCCGCGTGACCTCCGGGGTCATTTGTTTTTCCCGTGCTTCATACATATCGCGTGCGAGTTTTGTCAGAAATTCCGTCATTTCACTCGTCGTGTGCATCTGTTCCAGTTGTTTCACTAATTGCGCTTGCGAGGCAGGGTCAAATGGAATAATGGAAGAAAACTCCAGGACAACTTTTTCCCGATCAACGGTTCCTTCTTTCTCTTCGCAGTAGACCAAAACAATGTTTGCTATTTCCCGAGTAATATTTTCTAAAATCTTCTCTTTTTGCCCTTCACCGGTGAGAATTTTGCGCCGGCGCTTGTAGATAATTTCCCGCTGTTTATTCAGAACGTCATCATACTCCACCAAATGCTTACGGGAATCAAAATGGAATCCCTCAACTTTCACTTGCGCCTGCTCGATAGCACGCGATACCATGGCGTGTTCGAGCGGCACGTCTTCCGGAAGCTTAAATATCGTCATGAGGCGCGCCACTTGATCCCCACCAAAGAGCCGCATAATATCATCTTCCAGTGATACATAAAACCGGCTGGATCCCGGATCTCCCTGACGGCCGGATCGACCCCGCAACTGGTTATCTATGCGCCGGCTTTCGTGCCGTTCGCTGCCGATAACATGGAGACCGCCAAATGAAATGACCTCATCATGCCGCTTCTGCCATGCATCATTTTCTAATTTCCAATCTTTCTCACTTCCCTGCCCGCCATTGGCTTCGCCTCCAGGCGATGGCAGGCGGGCAACTTCCCACTTTTCTTTCTTAGAACCACCTAATATGATGTCCACACCGCGTCCAGCCATGTTAGTGGCCACAGTCACCGCACCTTTTTTTCCGGCTTCTGCAATGATCATGGCTTCCTGCAAATGATTTTTCGCATTGAGCACCTGATGAGGAATACCTTTATGCCGCAAAAAGTCGTTGATGATTTCGTTTTTATCAATGGAAGTGGTACCCACCAAGACCGGCTGGCCACGTTTGTGGCAATCGGCAATATCCGCAACAATGGCCGCGTATTTTGCGCGAGGCGTTTTATACACGCTGTCGGCGAAATCCTTGCGGATCATGGGCCGATGCGTAGGAATAGAAACAACATCAAGGTTATAAATCTTATGAAACTCTTCCGCTTCAGTTGCTGCTGTTCCGGTCATGCCCGCAAGCTTTTCATACATACGGAAGTAATTTTGCAAAGAAATGGTTGCTAGGGTTTTACTTTCCTGCTGAATGGCGACCCCTTCTTTTGCCTCAATAGCCTGATGGATGCCTTCGCTAAATCTGCGGCCGACCAGAAGTCTGCCAGTAAATTCATCAACGATAATTACCTGACCATCTTTGACTATATACTCTTTCTCTTTATGAAATAACGTGCGGGCTTTGAGTGCTGCTTCAATGTGATGTACGGTTTCAAAATCTTTTTCATAAATATTGCCAATTCCGAGTGTCTTTTCCACTTTTAAAATTCCGTGATCCGTAAGGTGCGCGGTACGCAGTTTTTCATCAATGCTGTAGTCCATTTCCGCAGTCAGTTTTTCCACAAGTTTTGCATAATCGTAGTATTTATGTGTGGCCTCCATATCCGGCGCGGATATGATGTGCGGAGTGCGTGCTTCATCGATAAGAACAGAGTCTACCTCGTCAACAACGGCGTAATGATACTCCCGTTGAACGAGCTGGCTTGTATCCGACACCATATTGTCGCGAAGGTAATCAAATCCAAATTCACTGTTTATGCCGTAGGTTATATCTGCCTGGTACGCTTCCTTACGTGATATCGGACGAAGATGTTTCAGTCTCCAGTCAGTAGCAGCACTATCTTCATACGCAGGATCATAGAGAAAGGATTGATCACTAATGATTGCGGCAACGGAAACGCCAAGCAAATGATGAATCGGTCCCATCCACCCTGCATCACGGCGTGCCAAATAATCGTTAACGGTGACAAGGTGGACCCCGCGGCCAGTGAGTGCGTTGAGATATAAAGCGGGAGTGGCGCTCAGCGTTTTTCCTTCACCGGTTTTCTGCTCAGCGATCTTGCCATTGTGAAGGACTATAGCAGCCATCATCTGTACGTCATAATGGCGTTCCCCTATGGTTCGACGGCTAGCCTCCCGCACCAAAGCAAACGCTTCCGGCAAGATATCATCAGGTGTTTGGCCGGAGGCCAGTCGCTCCCGAAACTGGGCGGTTTTCTTTGCAAACTCGTTGTCTTTAAGCTTACGAACGTCGCCATTCAACTCACTCACGCGGGTAACCAGCGCCTGCAGCCGATGAATCTCTTTTTCGTTGCTATCCAGAAGCTTTCCGAGGAACTTAAACATATGCGTATTTTACCACAAAATGAAGCTTTTACCCCGACCAGCCGAGTCGGTAAGATTCAGATTTTATTTATTTGATGGGCCAATTTCATCTGAAGAGAGTAGAGTTCAATAAAGCCGGCGCTCGCATTCACGTTAAATTTATACCCTCCATAATTGTTAAATGACGTGTGGCTTAATCCGTAAAGAGATTTCATCGCCACGACGGTGGTGCTTCCTTTATAAAGCTGTATTGTCACCTCTCCGGTTACTTTTTCATTCACCTGATTATTAAACGCATTGATCGCATCCATGGTTGGATCATACCACAGAGCTCCATAGCATAGATAACCCCATTCAATATCGAGCATTGCTTTCAGTTCATTAAGATTTCTGGTACATACATATTTTTCCAATGCTTTATGTGCCTCGATAATCACGTGTGCCGCCGGCTGCTCGTACACACCGCCATTTTTGACGCCGACTAACCGGTCTTCAAACATATGAACTACACCTACTCCGTGATTACCCGCAAGTTTATTTAACTTCATGATTAATGCAGAAAGTTGCAGTGATTCACCGTTTAATTGAATGGGAATTCCTTTCTCAAAACTTACTGTCACCAATTCTTCTTTATCCTGTGCATTTTTTGCAAGAGTGTACGTTGTTAGAAATTTTTCAACCGGTGAGATCACCTCCGGTTCTTCAATCTCTCCCCCTTCCCACGTCATTCCCCACATATTGTCATCATCGCTATACGGTGAAACAACCGATGCCGGAACGGGAATACCTTTTTCTTTTGCATAGGCGATTTCTTCGTTTCTATCCATGTCCCATTCTCTCACTGGTGCGATAATTTTCATGGTTGGGTCAAAGGTCAAAATATAGCCATCGTACCGCACTTGATCATTTCCCTTACCGGTGCATCCATGAGCAATGGCATCTGTTCCTTCTTGGTGAGCAACCTCAACAGCCTTTTTTGCACAAATGGCCCGCCCCATGGGAGTCGAAAGGTGATAATCGCCCTGATAACAAGCATTGGCTTTAATGCCTTTTGCTAAATACTCTGTCGCAAACTCCTCCTTGATATCAAGGACCATTGCTTTTTCTGCACCGAATTTCAGTGCTTTTGCCTTGATTGCCTCAAGATTATCCTTCTGCTGGCCAATATCCAGCGTAAGCGTCATTACCGGTACTTTATAGGTATCAGAAAGCCAGGTGAGCATACACGAGGTATCCAAACCGCCGGAATAGAGAAGAAGTATTTTTTTCACTTCTCCGAGTTTTGCCTCATATGAGGCAACTTTTATGTATGTTGACTGTGTATTCATAGACACCTCCTTACGTCATCAATACTTGCAATGTTTTATGAAATTTGTTGTTTTCTTGTTCATAAAGCGCCGTTTCTTTTTTCATTTTTACCTCGAGTGTAGAAAACCCGGTATTGCCTAAACCAATGCGCGTTGATTGGGAAAGAGAGGATAAATTTTTACCAACCGTATCATAAGCTTCCCGAAACGACATGCCCTTTTTTACTAACTCGAGTGCGTGGTGGGTCGCAAAAATTTCCGGCGTTATTGCCTTTGCTATTACCTCTTTATTGGGCTTGATATTTTTAACCAGAAGTGTTGCGACTTCAAGACCGTTTTTTGCAATATCTAAACTTTCAAATAATGGTTTTTTACTGTCTTGCAGATCACGGTTGTATCCGGAAATCAAATTGCTACTTACACTTACGAGTTGCACGTAATATCCCAAAAACAAGTGGACTTTACTTCTTAGAAGTTCTGCAATATCCACATTTTTCTTTTGCGGCATGATGCTGCTGCCGGTACAAAGCTCTGGGGCAACCGTAAAATAGTTAAATTCGCTCGTGGTAAAGAGAAGTACGTCGCTGGCAAATTTTGTAACATCTTGGTAGGTTGCGACGAGAGCCGCTACCACCGCAGCCTCTATTTTTCCTCTTGAGTTTTGGCAGGCAAGTGGATTTTCCTGCACCGAATCAAATCCTAATAATTTTGCTGTGTACTCCCGAGGCAAGGGAAGTGGTACACCAAAGCCAGCTGCAGATCCAAGCGGCGATTGGTTATTGAGTGTATACGCGGCTTTCAAAAGGGTAAGGTCATCCAAAAGATTTTGTGCGAATGCACCTGCCCACATCCCCAAAGACATGGGCATCGCTTTTTGCATGTGGGTATACCCCGGAAGAATCGTCGTTTCGTGCGTTTTTCCGAAAACAACGAACGCATCGGTAAGCGCCAACAGATTTCCCCAGATGTTTAATAGATGTTCTTTGGTAAATAACCGGATTGCGACAAAAACCTGATCATTTCTCGACCTACCGGCATGAATCTTTTTTCCAACTTCACCGTAGTGCTTGGTCAAATAATTTTCGATTTTGGTATGGACATCCTCGTCACCCATTTTAAGAATAAGTCTCCCTTTTTGGGCAAGAACGAGTATCTCTTTAAGTCCAATTTTGATCATTTCAAATTCTTTTGGAGAAAGAATGCCGATTTTGAAAAGTCCCGCCGCATGAGCGAGTGATCCGTAAACATCCGCATCCACGAGCTTTTGATCCAAAACAAGATCGCCTTGTGTTTCAAAAGCTTCGATAGTGTCATTGAGCTTCCATTGTTTTTGCCACAATTTTTTCATAAAAAAACTCCCATCCTCACATAGTACGTCTGTACTATTCAAGGACGGGAGTTCCCGTGGTACCACCCTGATTCCTTCCTCCTCTTTTTACGTAAAGAGGATCCGGCGCTCATTAAGCTATTTACCTTAGGTTGCTGTCCTACGTATCCTACTTGCTCGTCTGTTGGCGAACTTTCTTCGGTACAGAAGCCTTCAAGCGCTCGTTCGTGATTTCTTTAATTTCTTGGGCTTCCAGCTGTCCCAATTTGCTCTAAATATCGAAATCCTACTGTTCACTTGATATTGCTTCAGATATTCAACCAACAAAGAGTATACACCTTTTGGGTTTTGCGGTCAACTTGCCGAAAAGAAGCGATTGAGGTACACGACCTTGTCCAACACGCGCGGAAAACGATGACAAAGTTTCTCATAAAACACATCAGATTTCTTTTGGTATTCTTTCTCGCCGATATAATTGATGAATAACTGACCTTGAGGTTTAAGCAATTGTTTCAGATTGTCTAAAAATTCATCTTCAAAGACAAAATCCGGCACCGACCACCCGTTAAAAATATCCAGAATAACGATATTATAGCGATGTTTTTGATCCTTTGCTTTCGTAAAAATCCGCGCATCTTTTACAACAAATGATACATTTTTTAACGTATCTAAGCCGAAATATGTTTTACCTATATCAATCATCGTTTGGTCAATGTCGACTCCTGTAATATACGCGCTTGGATAAAGCTCACGAAATAAGTAAATGACGTCACCGCCGGCAACACCGAACACTAAAATGGATAGAGGAGCACTTGACGGAGTCAAGCCAAACGCTGAGATTGCCTTACTCCAGAGTTTTTTCACATATTCACCGGATTGCCGCGAGCCATTAACCAGAAGCTTTGGCTTGCCATATTCCTCAAGCACTCGAATATCTTTATTAAAGATAGTGGAAGTACGAAGTAGTCGTTTAGGAAAAATATATGAAATCCAATGCATTAGTTTTCAGATAAGAATTATCGACGAATCTCTGATTTGCCGATCAATGGCTGCAAAACCTTGGGGATTTTTATGGAACCGTCCTTCTGTTGGTAATTCTCAAAAATAGCAATCAGAATCCGCGGGGAGGCAATGGCGGTATTGTTTAATGTGTGACAAAAAACCATCTTGCCGTCTTTCGTTTTATAGCGAATTTTAAGCCGGCGTGCCTGAAAATCTCCCATAAACGAGTTCGACATCGTCTCTCCATATCCATCTCTCCCTGGCATCCAGGTTTCGACATCATATTTTTTCACCTGCGGCTCACCCATGTCACCGGTGCACATGAGCAGTACGCGATACGGCAACTCTAAATCTTGCAAAATTTCTTCTGCGTTGGCCAATAGTTCCTCATGTAGAGTAAGAGAGTTGTTCGTTTCGTTAGTTGTGATAATTACTTGTTCAATTTTGTTGAATTGGTGCAATCGGTAGACCCCTTTCGTATCCTTTCCATAACTTCCTGCTTCCCTGCGGTAACAGGGAGAAAATGCCACAAACTTCTTCGGTAAATCTGTTTCGTGAATTACTTCATCAGACAAATATGCCGTCACCGGTACCTCTGCGGTACCGGCAAGGTACACATCGTCTTTTTCCAAATGGTAAACGTCTTCCCTGCCCCACGGAAACTGTCCATTGCCGAAAAGTGTAAACTCACGGACTAAGCTCGGCGCAATGAGCGGCGTATAGCCGCGGCCTACTAACTTTTGAAATGTATAAAAAAGAAGAGCAAGTTCCAGTTGCGCTGCTTCGTTTTTGAGAAAATAGGATCGAAAGCCCCCAACTTTTACCCCGCGTTCAAAATCAATAAGGTCAAGCGACTTACTTAGCTCGATATGATCGCGGGCAGGAAAATTAAACTTCGGAATTTTTCCCCAAGTTTTCATTTCCTTATTGCCACTTGCATCTTTTCCGACCGGCACGCTAGCATCCGGCACATTGGGAACGGTCAACATAATGAGATGGAACCGTTCCTCAACGTCTCTCAACACTTCCTCATTTTTTTTCAGATCTTCTTTAATGTGTTTTGCCCTCTCGCGGTCTGCGTCTGCGCCTTGTTGACTTATGGTGTTTCTTTCGGCACGAAGCGTCTCTACTTTACGAGTGAGGTCGCGTCTCCTATCGTCAAGTTCCAGAAGTTTATGCCACTCGACCTCGCGGTTTTTATTTCTAGCCGCTTCTTCACAAAGATCCAAATTTTCTCGAATAAAATTAATATCCAACATATTTTTTAATCATCGGCTTTAATTTTTCCAAAGCCCTCTTCCTGTGATTATACTCTTCGGTCTCCTCCTTCGTAAAGGTCAGGTGGTCGTAAAACTTACCAAGCTCCGGAAGAAACAATATTGAGCGATACGGAAAACCAGCGTGTCGAACCGTTGCGGGAGTAAGCGGAATAATACCATGAATTTTTTCTTCCGCAGTTGCTAATAAATCTCCATTCGGTGCTACCAGCGCCAAAACCAACCGCAACTGTGCTCCCCGTTTTCCTTCCGGCACATCTTTTAACCGCTCAAAGGTAAACGCAATAAGCTCTTCATCCGTACTTTCTCGATTGCTATCAATCCATCGATGCGATTTGACTCCGGGTTCGCCATGCAATACGTCAATCTCAAATCCGCCGTCATCGGCAAGAGTCAGCAGTCCTGATTTTTTCGCGTAATACGTTGCTTTGAGAACCGCATTCTCTTCAAATGTTTTTCCTGTTTCTTCAACATTCTCCGTAATTCCTACATCCTCTAGACCCACCAATTCAATCGGCAAGTCTGAAAGAAACTGTTTGATTTCTAAAAGCTTTCCGGGATTCGTTGTTGCGATAAGCAATATGTTCATATGCTAGTTCTCATGTTACTATGTTTTAAAACATAGTAACAAACACTCAAAAATCAATGTCTAAAAATTAAATACCTAACACTTACTGCATGAAATCATGCTATCGTAACGGTCGAAGTATGGGAAATGGGATAACTTCTTTAATTGATCTTGCGTCAGTAAGAAGCATCACCAGTCGGTCAATACCAATGGCAATTCCGCATGTCGGCGGAAATCCGTGCTCGATAGCTTCTAGATAATCATCATCTGTCTGATGTGCTTCTGTGAACCCAGCAGCTTCTCTCTTTTTTTCTTCAATAAATCTCTTTTTTAGATCAACCGGATCATTTAATTCTGTATAGTTATTCCCAAGCTCCGATCCAAATGCGAACATTTCAAACCGTTGGACGAATCGCGAATCCTCGCATTTCTTGGCAAGCGGCGACGTCTCAATGGGATAATCATAAACAATCGTCGGCTGGATGAGTTTGTCTTCTACCATTTCCTCAAAAACGAAGGCAATGCATTCTCCAATGCTCTGCATTTTTTGAAGTTCGCTGAATTTTTCTTCTGAGATTCCCTCTATTTTTTGAATCGCATCTCTGGCTTCGCTGACCGTCTTCCAGACAAGCGGATCGATGCCGGCAAACTGGGAGATAGCCTCCACCATCCGATAACGGGGCCACGGACGCTTCACGTCCATGGCAACTCTTTGATACTCAAATTTTGTCGTTCCCAAGACTTGCTGGGCAACATACTCAATAATCTCTTCGATGATATCCATGCCATAGGCGTAATCTTGATACGCAATCTGTGCCTCAAACATCGTAAACTCAGAATTATGGTCCTTATCCACGCCTTCATTCCGGAATACTTTTGTTATTTCAAACACTTTTTCTATGCCGCCGATAACTAAGCGCTTGAGATACATCTCATCAGAGATGCGAAGATATAAATCAGCATCAAGCACGTTGTGATGTGTCACAAACGGCTTAGCTAACCCACCGCCATAGATCGGTTGCAACGTAGGCGTTTCTACTTCCAGAAATCCACGTTCGGCCATGCCATTGATCTGGCAGAGGCCGCAAGGATTTTGCAAGCATTTGAAAATTACCAGCAAATACAGATAATTCACCTGCTTGTGTCTTATCTACTAAGCCTTGCACCGCTATAAAATCAGCAATATCTAAATATTGGAGGAGAGTAAATAAAGATGAAGAAATCTGATCAGATTTAAAAACTACTTGAATTTTTCCGGTTTCATCAACTAAATCAACGAAGATAATATTGCCATGCCCGCGCATGCCAACGATACGACCAGCTATGGCAACTTCTTTGTCTATCAGGGTAAACACCCGCGCTATGGTATGATTGCGCCGGACAATCGATGGATATGGATTTATGCCGTGCTTTTTGAGCGACTCAAGTTTCTCGGATCGAACCTTTATTAATTCATCAATAGTTGGCATATGCCTTATTATACTAAAAAAGTCCCGACATTACGTCGGGACTTCAATTTCTTCCTGCAAACAATATCAATCAATCGATAAAATTTTGTACATGAGTTTCCCTGCTGGCGCTTCCACTTCCACCTGTTCACCCACCTTTTTCCCAATAAGGGCTTTCCCAAGGGGCGATTCATGAGAAATTTTCTTCTGCGTAGGATCTGCTTCCCATTCACCTACCACGGTAAAAGACTCTTGCTTTCCGTTCACATGAAGGGTCACTTTGCAGCCAACATCTACGTGTCCTTTGCCATGATTGGTGACGACTTTGGCGCCGTGGATAATGTCCTCAAGTTCTGCAATTCTGCCGTCAATGAAGGCGAGGTCTTGCTTGGCAGCTGCATACTCGCTGTTTTCAGAAAGATCCCCCAAGTCCCGGGCATCGGAAAGCCGCGTTACGGCTGCCGACCGCTTTACGTTAACGAGTGTATCGTATTCTGCTTGAAGTTCTTTGAGACCGTCTTTGGTCATAACGACCCGATTTGTTGTATCCATATCTTCTTTTGACCTAAAAAAAATCCCCCTTAAGTCTACTATAAAGCTAGGGAGCGCAATGGAAATAAATTCTACTTCTGAGATTGTAGCTAAGCTTTCTTGTGATGTCAAGAGGAAACTGGTAGAATTGAGGTTGTTTTTGAGGTTGATTGCCCCCATCGTCTAGCGGACTAGGACGACACGTTCTCAACGTGTAGATCGCCGGTTCGAATCCGGCTGGGGGCACACTTCGGCAAGCTCAGTGCAAGCTATCAGAAAGGAATTTCGTCCTGAATATCCTGTGGTTTTCTCGTACAAATACGGTAATAACACCATTTGCAGGTATCAGGATTTTCCGGCGGAACAGGGCCATGCAAAAGCCTAGAGACTTCTGAAATAAACGCATAAAATCTATCCATATCTTCCTCAATTTCAAACCACTGCGGCTTGGCTGTAAAAACTACCGTATCGCCCGGGAAAGATATTTCTTCAGGATTTATGGCAATAACACCCATTTTGCTCACCTTTTTCGGTTCTCCAAACGCAGGATGTTCCAAGGCAAATTTATACGCATGAAGTTGAGCAAAGAACTTTTGAATTTTATCCTCTTTTGGATCGGTAATTTTAAAGTCAATCACAGAATAGGTGCCGTCATCTAAACGCGACGCAACATCAAATCTTCCCCCAATAAAACAATCATTGCCTGGCGGGATCGGCTTTGATTTCAAAAATCCCTCTTTTACTTGTATTTTGCCGGCAGGAAGCTGGGAGTTAATATCCCGTAAATCCATCCCCATAATGGCATGTTGGAGGAGTGAGTTCATTTTCATAAACACTCCCGGCATGCCAATAGACGGAAGTTCCTTAATAATCCCCTTTGCTTTCTGCCAGTAGCAGTGCTTGCAGTCTTCGTATAAATACTTGAAATCTGATGGAGAGAGTTTATACATGTTGGAAACTATTGAATTTCGTTATCTTGTGCCAATGTATTTTCTCCCTCATCTTGAATCCCAACGTCCAACCCTTGAATTTTATTATTTACAAACCTGTTATTTTTTCCTTTATTTAGGATGCCAATGCTTTTCTTTTGCGCTCCTGGGCCTACATTTATTTTAGGCTCAACTTTAAATACATTAAAATCCATCATATTCTCTCGCCCCTTCCTCTATTGACAAAGTAATACAAAATTAGTACAGTTATATTACAACTCTCTATTAAAGTCAACATGCCAACCCATTTAACACCAAAACAAAAAAAAGTTCTCGATTTTATCAAAAAATTTACTTCAAAAAACAACTATTCTCCTTCTTTTAGGGAAATTGCAAAATATCTTAAAAAACCATTAAGCTCTGCCCAACACTTCGTAGAAGAACTTCAAAATAAAGGTTATCTTCAAAAAGAAGAAAATGTTGCTCGCGGCATAAGTCCAATCGAAACTGGTAATGTTGATATTCCTCTATTGGGCTATATCGCTGCAGGAGAACCAATCGAGGCAATTTCTAATCCGGAACCTTTGAGCGTTCCAAAAACAATGTTGTCTAAGAATGGTCTCCATTATGCCTTAAAAGTAAAAGGGGACAGTATGATTGATGAAAATATATACGATGGAGATACTGTTGTTATTCGTAGACAGGAAACAGCTACGAATGGACAAAAAGTCATTGTTTTGATCAACGGCAGTGAAGCCACTCTAAAAAAGATTTATAAAGAGAAAAACGGCTTTAGACTTCAACCAGCCAATTCCAGTATGAAACCAATTTTTGTTAGAGATTTGATAATTCAAGGAAGAGTTCTAGGAGTATTACCAAATTATGAAGACAGAACGAGACCATCTACAGAAGGAGTTCAAATCTCAGCACAAAAACAATTTGAGTTAGATAGGATAATCACAGGCGATGTTTTAGAAGTAATGGCACAGATTCCCGACAGTAGTATTCATCTTGCTGTAACCTCACCTCCATATAATGTAGGAAAAAATTACGATAATCACAACGACCATATGGATTACCAAGAATATCTTAATTGGCTAGAGAAAGTTTGGAGAGAAACAAAAAGAGTGCTTGCTCCAGGCGGGAGATTCGCTCTAAACATTGCACCTACGGGTATTAAAGATTTCGTCCCAATACATCACGACTTCACTAATCAAATGCGCAAAATTGGCATGAAGTTTAGAACAGAAATACTCTGGTATAAACAGACAATGCTTAAACGCACTGCTTGGGGAAGTTTCAAAAGCCCAGCCAACCCTCATATAGTGCCTTCTTGGGAATATGTACTTGTCTTTACTAAAGAAAAAGATCGCCTTGATGGCGATCCTAAAAATGCTGATATAACCAAAGAGGAATTTATGAATTTTTCAGATGGGTTTTGGAAAATATCTCCAGAGACGCAAAGAAACGGACACCCAGCACCATTTCCAGAAAAATTGATCTATCGTCTTATAAAATTTTACTCCTATAAAAACAATACTGTATTAGACATGTTTGGTGGAACAGGAACAGTGGCTGTCGTTGCTTATAAAACAAAAAGGCACTTTGTACACATCGATATCTCCGAAGAATATAATGACGTTGCACAAAAAAGATTAAACAAAGCTAAAAACCTCTTGCCCTTATTTAGTAATTCTCAAGGTCTTCTATAGAGACTGTTTCACCGTGAGATATTTTACCTACTATCTGCTTCTTGAGCTCTAATAATTCATTAGCAAGTTCCGATGATCCATCATCTCTTAGAATCAAAGATTTTACTTGAGAGCAATAATTCGCTTGGGGATTAGAGGTAAAAACCCTATCACAATAAGCCTCAAATAATTTTCTCTCCTGATTGACATCATTAGAAGTACACTCTTTAATAAATTGATTATCTCTGTCTTGAGTAGCTAGAAAATATTTTATACCCAAACTACTTACTGCGATGGACCAAAAAAGAACACTGGTATTTCTACTATGGCTACTGGTTTTAGCGCTAATAGATGCTAAAATTCTCCATATATCATCTTGCGTTTTTAATAAAACCAGAATGTCATTGTCGGGCCAAACATCAACACTGGTTTGAGTGCATCTCCGTTTGGCTGGCAAAGTTAAAAATCTTATTAACTCTTTAATTCTTAGAGACTTTTTGCCTAACTGTTTTAATCTATCACCTTTTATAGCAACTATTCCTTCTGAATTTAATATTTGATTGATATGGTTTCTTATGTAACCTTCAAAATCTCCACCGCTCGCAACAACCCAGCTTTGTCGAGCCCTAATTGGATCGATGCCTCTATTAATAAGCAATGAAATATATGCTTCTTGAACTATCTGTAAAAAATATTTATCTTTATCTTCAGGAAACAACTGTTGGGCTAATGTTGTAATTTTACCAACCACAGTAACTGGTTTTAAATCCTTCGTAATAATCCCTTCGGATTTTATTAAATCTACTAATTTTTTAACTTTTGAAGATACGTTCATATAACTCCCGGTTGCTATTGTATCAGAAAGAGCGCTCAAAGCATATAATTCGGAAAAAATATTCTGAGTTTATTACGCAGTCAGATGGGCGTGGGGATGAGTGGCAAGAAGCTTCTTTGCACTTCGGACAATAGGCTTGGCCAGGGCGACCTTTAACACTTCATCCATGTGTTCGACGAAGTGGAAGGTGAGATCATTAATGACGGATTTGGGGATATCCTCCAAATCTTTTTTATTATTTTTCGGCAACATCACGGTTTTTATGCCTGCCCGGTGAGCGGCAATCACTTTTTCTTTCACTCCGCCGATTTCAAGTACTCTGCCACGCAACGTAATTTCTCCGGTCATAGCAACCGTGCGCTTGATGGGAATTTTAGTGAGCGCAGATACCAATGCCGTACCGATTGCTGCTCCTGCGGACGGCCCATCTTTAGTCACCGCGCCTTCCGGCACGTGAACATGCACGTCAAGTTTTTGGAAAAATTTTTCCGGCAATCCCAATACTTTGTACCGGCTTCGCACGTAGGAAAGTGCGGCTTGACCTGATTCCTTCATCACATCACCCAACTGCCCGGTGAGGGTAAGGGTTCCCCTGCCCGGCATAAGCGCTACTTCGATAAATAATATATCGCCGCCGGCTTCGGTCCAGGCGAGCCCCGTGGACATACCCACTTCATCCTTTTTTTCCGCTAAATACGAAGTAAATTTGTACGGGCCAAGGTACGTGTGCAAATCTTTGGATCCAATGGCAAATGTGCTCTTTTTGCCGTCTTTGTTATCAGCGATTTTTTTGGCAACTTTTCTAAAAAGCGTAGAAATCTCCCGCTCCAGGTTACGCACACCAGCCTCGCGGGTATATCGACGGATAATATCGTACAGTGCAGTATCGGAAAGTTTGACGGTATCCTCTGGAATGCCGTGGATCCCGCGTTGCTTTTCAAATAAAAAGTCGCGGCCGATATGAAACTTTTCTTCTTCTGTATATCCGGGGAAGTGAATGACCTCGAGTCGGTCCCGGAGGGCCGGCGGAATAGTGTCCAGTATGTTGCAGGTGGTAATAAAAAACACATCGGATAAATCAAACGGTACTTCCAAATAGTGATCGGAAAACGCATAATTCTGCTCCGGGTCAAGCGCTTCTAGAAGAGCGGCTGAAGGGTCACCGCGAAAATCTGCGCCCACTTTATCAATTTCATCCAGCATAAACACCGGATTTTTGGTGCCAGCCTGTTTGACACCTTGAATGATGCGGCCGGGAAGAGCACCCACATACGTCCTGCGGTGCCCGCGGATTTCCGCTTCATCACGGATGCCGCCCAAAGACATTTTGACGAATTTTCTGCCCAGCGACCGCGCAATGGATTTTCCGATGGATGTTTTCCCCACGCCGGGAGGTCCCCCAAAACTGAGAATCGTCGGTGCCACCTTCCCTTTCCGCTTCACTTCATCTTTGGGATGCTTCTGTTTTTCTTGTGCTTCTTCTTGTTCCTCTGCTTTGGCGCGCAGTTTCATGACGGCCAGGTATTCCAAAATCCGCTCTTTAATTTTTTTCAAACCGTAATGGTCTTCATTTAAAACGTTTTCTGCATCAGCGATGTTCACATTATTGGGGCTGGCAACAGACCAAGGCAAGTCCACGAGCCAGTCCAAGTAGGTACGCACGTATGAGGATTCCGGATTGTATTGCGACATTTGGATAAGGCGGGCCAGTTCTTTTTCCGCTTTTTCCCGGACATCGGGGGGCATGCCTGCTTTTTTGATTTTATCGGACAGCTCTTTGAACTCTTTACTTTCTCCCTCTTCCCCCAATTCTTTTTCAATGGTTTTCATGCGCTCGCGAAGCACTTGTTCGCGCACGTTTTTATCAAATTTTTCCTGCGTTTTATTGGCAATCTTTCGTTCCAGTTCAAGAATTTTTACTTCCCGCGAGAGAAATCCTACCTCTTTTTCCAAACGTTCCTTCACGGATGCTGTTTCCAAAAGCTCCTGTCGCTCATTCGGTTTGACATCAAGTACTCCCGCAACCTGATACGAAAGAGCAAGGGAATCCAAGCCCGACATGATGTTCATAAATGTCAAAAAGTCCATGGATTTACCAAAGTTGACGGCGCGGCGAAGTTCGCTCGTGAGGTGATTGGTGAGTGCTTTTATTTCATCGTTTTCTACCACCGTGTCAGCAACAGGCAGATAGCGGCCCACGAAAAATGGTTCGACTGCTTCATAGGAGAGTATTTCTACCTTTCCCACTCCCCGGACGAGGGCATTAATTTCCCCTTCATTTTTCATCATCTGAACGATTTCTCCGATGGTCGCAGTGTGGTAAAGATCTGAAGGGGTAGGATCATTAATGTTGGGATTTTTCTGCATCACCAAAATGACGCGTTTTCCTGTACTTGATGCCGCCTCAATTGCAGAAACTGACCGCTGCCTTCCAAACGTAAGGATCATTTCTGTCCCAGGAAACACCACGCCATCGCGTATGGGAACAATCGGAAGCATTTGGTTTGTAGCAGAAACTAAATCCGCCATTTTTTTGGACTCGCCAGGTATGGCCGCTCTTTCGAGGCAAGGACGTAGCCCTTGCGAGAAAGTAAGGCTCGTACCTGGTTAGCACTCAAGTATAACAACTGCTAATACACTCGTCAAGCCCCGATTTTATCGGGGGCAAGAGACTAAATAAATTCGGAAAGAAGCCCATCAATGTTGGAAACCGTAAGAGGTAAATCCTTCAGTGGCGCTCCGGTCAATGCCGGTTCTACCTCTTCACTGGTTGGCCGGTCTTCTTTATAAAATATGCCAATGGGAATTTTATCTCCCCACTCCAATGCTTTTTCAAACGCTTTGATTTTGTTATCTGGTACATATCCTTCTTTATCTAGTTGATACAGACGCTGCCTATACCAGCCGTAGGTGTGTACCTTATCAAACGTCACACACGGCTGTAAGACGTCAAGCACGCTAAACCCTTTGTGCGAAATTGCTCGCTGCATGAGATCGGTTAAGCCCGGCGTGTCACCGGCAAATCCGCGAGCAATAAATGTCGCGCCTGCAGTCAACCCCAACGTCAACGGATTAATCGGGGTATCGGTTGCGCCAGTGGGTGTGGATTTCGTTTTAAAACCCGGTTGAGCAGTTGGCGATGCTTGACCCGTCGTCAACCCATATACCTGGTTATCATGAATAATAACGGTAATGTCGGGATTTCGCTTTGCTGCGTGGATCAGATGATTGCCGCCTTCCCCCAGACAATCACCATCGCCGGTAATACATATGACCGGCAGTTTGTGATTAGCAAGTTTTATCCCTTGCGCCACTGGCAATGCGCGGCCATGAAGCCCCCTGGCCCCGTAAATCTTCATCCAATCCTGCATATTGCCGTGACACCCTATGCCGTACACTAAAAATCCGTCATCAGAACCGATTCCGAGATTTGCCAAAGCGTTTTTCAGTGACATCCAGATGCCAAAATCGCCGCACCCAGGGCACCAGGTGGGTAAAAAGCTTGTTTTAAAGCTATCTGCAGTGATAGAAGGCATACGTTACTTAAGTCACTTAGGTGACTTTTGAAATCCTTTCTACGATCTCCTCCGGATACAACATCCTCCCATTACATTGCAAAATTTTCTCCGTAATACTAATGCCGGTATGTTCACGAATAAGAAAAGCAAGTTGCGCGGTGGTATTGAGTTCCACGTCAACAAGTCGAGTGACTGGTGATAAGAGTTTTGTGACTTCCTCCGTAGGAAACGGGAAAAGCCAGGTGAAGTGAATGAGTTTACTCTTTTTTCCTTTGCTACCCAAAAGCTTCATTGCTTCAAGAATCGGCCCTTTGGTCGACCCCCACGCAACAAAAGTAATCTCACTATCGCGCTCGCCGTACACGGTGGGCGCTCCTCCCACTTTTTGGATGGCAACGAGTTTACTCAAGCGCTTTTGGGCCATCGCAGCTGCCAGATCAGCAAGTTCCGTGGTATATCCCTGTTCGTCATGCTCGTAAGAGTTTGCAATGTAGAACCCATTCTTCATACCCGGCAAGCTCCGACTCGAAACTCCATCATCGGTTTCCAAACTATACCGCCCAAATGATCCATCCGTCGCCAGTTCCTCTTCCTTCACCAGTTTTCCCCGATTAGTAGCTACATCTTTTTGAAAATGCGATTTGGGCGCGCACCACTGACTTTCATTGAGATATTTATCAGTCAAAATAAACACCGGCACCTGATAGCGATCGGCTAAATTGAATGCATCAACCGTCAAGCTGTATGCTTCTTGAATATCCCCTGGCGCTAAAATAATCCGAGGAAATTCGCCGTGGCCTGCATGAATGGCAAATTGCAACTCTCCTTGTCCTGTCCATGTCGGCATGCCTGTTGCCGGCCCCGGCCGCATGCCTAGATCAATAACCAGTGGCACCTCCAATATGCCCGCAAGCGAAAGTCCTTCGACCATCAGGGCAAATCCTCCGCCAGAGGTAGCCACCATGCTTCGAACGCCCCCTATAGAGGCCCCGATTGCCATATTAATACCCGCAATTTCATCTTCCGGCTGCTTGTAAACGAGCTGTAACTCTTTAGCATGGTCAGCCAAAAAGGTAATGACGGAATTGATGGGCGTCATAGGGTAAATTGCGGCAAATTTTAGTCCCGCCCGCACGGCCCCAACTCCCACTGCCTCACTACCATTAATAACTAAAAATGGTTCTTTCTTTTCTCCTTTTGATAAAAACATCGACGATTGATTGGTAAAGTTCGTTTTTATGTGGTCATAGCCAGCTTTGGCAATAGCGATATTGTTATCGATCACCTCTTGCCCTTTACGTTTGAATTGATCGCGAATAACCGATTCAATCGCACTAAAATCGGTCCCTAAAAGTGCAACCGTGGCACCGAGTGCGACGGTGTTGCGCATTACCGGATCGCCTTTGTGCTCACTGACAATATCTGCAAGTGGTACAGCCACAAGCTGCATTTCTTTAGAAAAATCTGTCGCTTGCCATGTATGATCCTTGGGATCAAAAAGGAGGATCGCTCCTTTGGTAAGTTCTTCTTTATGCAGATCAACGGTTTCTTTATTGAGAGCAACCAGGATGTGGACATCTTTATTGAGTGATGCAAATTCTTGCGTCGCAATGCGTACAGTGATGAGGTTATGTCCGCCACGGATAAGAGAAGGATATTCGTTGGTAGCCAAAACGTGATATCCCAAACGGGAAAACGTGCGGCAGAGCATCGTGCCCGAAGACATGATGCCATATCCCGCTTCCCCACCCATTTTCCACGTCACGCTCTGCATACTCTATTAGTCTACCATATTGGAAACTTTGACAGAAAAATTCATGCGAAATATCAGGGGAAGATTTGTTTGCCGGTTTCGTCAGTGATAAAGATGGCCATCACTGGACATCCCTTTGCTGCCTCCAAAAGCATCTCGTCCGTCTCCTGATCACACGTATCCAAAATAATAGCTTTTGCTTCGTTATCCAGTGCCCATGCTTTGGGAGCTATTGCTACACACGTAGCAGCTCCAATACAAAGATTGCGATCAATGCGCATCGTGTATTTCCTGATTTTTCTGACAACTTTTGGATCGTTGGAATCCATAAAAACATTGTATCAGAAATTATAAGAAAGGAAATTTCCTTATACGATACCAGGTGTTTACTTCTCCCGTTGTTTTGAATAAATCTATACCGTTAATAGTAAGTTCAGTTGTTTGATCTTTTCCAATTTTCTCAATGATTTTTTCTTTAACTTCTTGAGGAAAAGTACCATATAAAAGGCTTAGATGAGCCATATAGTCAGGAATATATTGCATTTCAAAAATCTCCTTAGCACGATTATGTAGTACTCGTAGCGATTTTGGAATGTCTGCTTTTACAAAAAGCGCTCTAAAGTAGAAATCTTGATAATCAATCATTCTTAATGTAATAGGAAATGGCTTTTGTTCTGTTATCAACAGTTGAGCTTTTTGAATGATTTCATCTTCTGGTTGTTGAATTTCACCTAATAATGTTATATGGGGCTCGAATAGAGGAATAGAATATTTTTCTGCCAGTTTTTCTATAAGACTTGAAAACTTATTATATACTTCGCCTGTTGGCATGAGCCAAAATGAATATCCTTTTGCCAGCATAGGTTATTGTTTTTCACCACCATTTATCAAACTTAATATTCTATCGTGCAAAATACCATTGGAAGCAATCATATCGGGATTAAAAATATCCCAGGGACCTCTATCTGGTGAAGTCACCATGCCCCCTGCTTTTTGTATAAACAACGAAGATGCCGCTACATCCCATGGCTTTAGACCGGCGTGCATATACACATCTATATTTCCTGCTGCCAGACTTGCTAAATCAGCTACCGCACTCCCCATGGACTTCACTGCTCGCACGTGTGGCAAAACATTTCCCAGCCAACGATGCACATTCATTCTTTTTGTTAAATCCCAACCCCAATCACATGCCAAAACAACTTTTTTCAAGTCACTTGTATTGGACACATGAATTTGTTGATCATTAAGATATGCTCCTCCTCTATCTTCTTGTGCCCAGTAAATTTGACTGGTCATCGGAACATAGACAACCCCTACTCTTGGAGATCCTTTTTCCGCAAGGGCAAAAGAAATAGCAAAATTAGGGTTTCTTCTTGAAAAATTCGTTGTTCCATCTAGTGGATCAATAATGACTAAATTGCTCACAGTGCTTAATGATATATAATCCTCTGGAGCTGTTTCTTCAGTTAAAAATTGGAAATGAGGGAATTTTTTTGCAATTTCTGTATGTAAAAACTCATCGACCTCTACATCTGCTTGTGTGGCAAAATCTACTCCACCTTTTGAAAATGAGGTGAAATCGCCAGAAGAATAATATGTGCGAAGTATTTTGCCAGCTTGCGGAAGGAGATTTACTGCAAACTCTCTGACTTCCGTTAAATTCACGGGAGTCGTTTCTTTCTTTGTTTTTTCCTTCATAAGAAGCTTATTTTATCATGAAACACATATCTTTCTACGTTTTGAGTGCTTTCTGAAGTACCTCTAAAGGCAACACTGCACATTTAATACGTGACGGCGTCAGGGTAGTTTCCAACAGAGCAAGCATGTCCTCAGTTGCCAATTTCATTACGGCGTTCGTATCCATACGTTTTACTTTTTCTGTAAGCATGGAGGCACTTGCCTGACTGATGGCGCATCCAACACCAGAAAATTTAATGTCTTTAATGTTCCCTTTTGAAATCCTTACTTCCATCCGAATCCGATCACCACACGTCGCATTGTATTCTTGCGCTGATGCATCGGGTTTTGCCAGTGTCCCAAAGTTTCGCGGATGTTTGTAATGGTCGAGGATAATTTCCCGATACATGTCCATATGTCATGCAAACATTTTTTTAACCTTGGTTAAACTGGAGGTGAGGCTATCAATGTCCTCTTTGGTCGTGTAAATATAGAATGATGCGCGCGCCGTTGGCCCGATATTAAAAAACTCGTGAAGCGGTTGGGCGCAGTGAAATCCCACGCGGATACACACATTGTCTTCATCTAAAACCTGCGCGATATCATGCGGATGAATGCCCTTCATGGTAAATGCGATGACTCCACCGCGTTTTTTTTCATCTTTCGGTCCAATGATACTAAGCCCTTTTATAGATGAAAGAGCATTGAATGCATATTTCGTCATTTCTTTTTCGTGATTTCTCACTTGTTCCATTCCAAGACGCGATAAGTAATCAACCGCCGCGCCCAGTCCGATGGCGCCGGCAATATCGGGTGTCCCTGCTTCAAATTTATGCGGCACGTCGTTAAAAACGGTCTCGTGCACATGCACTTCTTTAATCATGTCGCCGCCATATTGATACGGCGGCATATTTCCCAGAATATCCAACTTTGCCCAGAGTACCCCGATGCCGGTCGGCCCGAGCATTTTGTGTCCGGAAAATACCACTACATCCGCTCCCCAATCCTGTACATTCATGGGCATATGGGGAACCATCTGCGCCGCGTCAATGAGAATAATGCAGGAAGGATGTACTCGTTTTACTTTTTTTACAATATTTTTAATAGGATTAATGGTCCCTAGAACATTGGATACTGCAGTAAAAGTGAGTAATTTTGTTTTTCGAGTAATATATTTATCCAAATCATGCGAATCGAGGAGTCCCCGCTTGTCTACGTTCCAGATTCGAAATGCAACACCGCGTTCTTTTGAAAGCTGCTGCCAGGGAACAAAATTTGAATGATGTTCCATAATTGTACCCACTACTTCATCGCCGTGAGAAAGTTGTTCTTTTGCCCAACTATAATAGACGAGGTTTAGAGATTCCGTAGCATTACGGGTGAATACAATTTCTCTTGCATCTTTTGCGTGAATAAACGCGGCAACTTTTTTTCTGGCCTGTTCATACCGCTCGGTTGCTTCTTCAGAAATTTTATAAATACCGCGGTTAATATTTGCCGTGTAGCGAGTGTAGTAGTCATTTATGGCATCAAGTACCGGCCGTGGCTTAAGAGAGGTTGCCGCAGAATCCAGATAAATAAGCGGCTTGCCGTTAATGGGTTTTTGCAAAATAGGAAAATCTCTTCGTACCGTACGGGCGTCAAACATATGAATGGGACAGAAAGTATTATATACGAACCAAGATGGTATCACCTTCTGTTTTCACTTCATACGAAGGCTCATCTTCTGCCGGCGGCGGACGAACGAGCTTCCCCGTCGTCACGTCAAATTGACCACCATGACAACCGCAGGTTACGACGTTTCCATCAAGTACCCCTTCACCACCCAAGGAACATCCTGCATGCGTACACGAATCACCCATAGCAAAGAATTCTCCGTCAATATTTGCCAATGCTATTTGTTTCCCGTTGACCAGCACGGTCTTCATGTGCCCCGGTGTTACTTCAGATATTTTTGCAGCGACAACAAAATCTGCCATAGCCCCATTATACAGCAGCCAGAACGCGACCAACAACACCTCTTGTCCTTGCAGCAGGAACGTTTTTTAAGGCGCTTTCCAAAAAACCGGCAACGAGGAGCCGTGAACTGTCCGGACGTGCGATACCGCGGGTAGCCAAATACCACAGCTCGTCCTTGGCGAGGCTAGCAACTGTTGCGCCATGCGTGCAACGCACGTCGTTGGCTAAAATTTCCAGTGACGGTTTGCTTTCAGCAAAAGCTTGGGGAGAAAGCAGCAAGTTTTCATTCCGTTGGTAGGCATCGGTTTTTTGTGCATTTTTTTCTACACGAATTGCGCCGTCATACAAAAATTTTGCGCGGTCCTTCCATACTCCTTTTATCAATAAATTGCTCGTTGTCTCAGGCACTTCATGCTGCTGTAGTGTATGAAGTGCAGTAGAAGAATCATCCGTGCCTGCGATAAGTCCAACGATGGTCGCCTTTGCACCTTTTCCGGCCAATCGGACCGTCACGTGCACCCCAATTTGTCCTTTCCTCGCAATCATGGTCAAAATCAATGTAAGGCATGCGTTGTCACGGATATGATATTCATACACCGCATCACGCGTAACGTTTTCCACGAGCATGGTATCTTTCGTAATTGTTTTCATATGATTAGCCGACTGAGCCTTGCATTTGTAATTCGATAAGCCTGTTCATTTCTACGGCATATTCAAGCGGCAATTCTTTCACAATAGGTTCAATAAATCCGTTGACGATCATAGATTGTGCCTGTTCTTTGGAAATACCACGACTAGTAAGATAAAAAAGCTGTTCGTCGCCAATTTTTGAAACGGTCGCCTCGTGTTCCATCTGCACGTCTTGCGCGTAAATTTTCATATCCGGATACGTATCGGAACGTGATGTTTCATCAAGAAGCAACGCATCGCAGACCACTTTACTTCTTGCACCCTTTGCATTGGGATGCACCAGCACTAGTCCCCGGTATGAGGTTCGCCCTCCACCACGGCTAATGGATTTAGAAATAATTTGTGATGTAGTCTCGGGAGCAAGGTGGATAGCCTTACCGCCTGCATCTTGATGTTGCCCAAGTCCGGCAGAGGCAATAGAAAGCACCTCGCCGTGGGCTTTACGACCAACAAGATAAATGCTTGGATACTTCATAGTTGCCTTCGAACCTAAATTGCCATCCACCCATTCCATGACCCCCTCTTCTTCCACGCGCGTGCGTTTGGTCACCAGGTTATAGACATTTTTGCTCCAATTCTGCACGGTAGTATAGCGCACCCGCGCGCCTTTTTTGACGATAATTTCAACAACCGCGCTATGGAGCGAGTCCGTGGTATACACGGGAGCACTACACCCTTCGACGTAATGCACATAACTGCCCTCTTCTGCAATAATGAGGGTTCGTTCAAACTGCCCCATGTTGGCGGCATTGATGCGAAAATACGCTTGCAAAGGAAGCTCTACGCGAACACCTTTCGGCACATAGACAAATGATCCGCCGGACCACACGCTACTGTTGAGGCTTGCAAATTTATTGTCCATCGGCGGGACAATCGTGCCGAAGTACTGTTTGACCAACTCAGGATATTCTTTAACAGCAGAATCCGTATCAAGAAAAACCACGCCCTTTTTTGTAAGCATGCTTTGGATACTCTTATACACGACTTCTGATTCGTACTGACTTGAAACCCCCGAGAGAAACTTTTTCTCCGCTTCTGGGATTCCGATTTTGTCATAGGTATCTTTGATTTCTGCGGGTAACTTGGACCAGGAGTCTACCTTTGCTGCCGTTGGTTTAATGTAATAATAGATGTTGTCGAAGTGTAT
>JACPFZ010000014.1:20123-23421 GCA_016182725.1 Candidatus Gottesmanbacteria bacterium | reverse complement strand
ACCTTTCGGCACATAGACAAATGATCCGCCGGACCACACGCTGCTATTGAGGCTTGCAAATTTATTGTCTGTTGGCGGGACAATCGTGCCGAAGTACTGTTTGACCAGCTCAGGATATTCCCGAAGTCCTGAATCCATATCGAGAAAAATAACGCCCTTTTTTGTAAGCATGCTTTGGATACTTTTATACACAACCTCACTTTCATACTGGGCTGACACTCCGGCCAAAAACTTTTTTTCCGCTTCTGGGATTCCGATTTTGTCATAGGTATCTTTGATTTCTGCGGGTAACTTGGACCAGGAGTCTACCTTTGCTGCCGTTGGTTTAATGTAATAATAGATGTTGTCGAAGTGTATCTGTGAAAGATCTGCCCCCCAAGACGGCATGGACTTTTTTTGGAACATGACAAAACTTTTGAGCCGAAGTTGCCGCATCCATTCCGGTTCGTTTTTGTGCCAACTGATTTCCTCAACGACATGCCTGTCAAGCCCTTTTTTAGACTTGAAGACATAGTTTTCCGGCTTATGGAAACCGTATTGATAGGAGTCGTTAATTATTGGTTGCATATACCGCATATCCTTTTTCTTCGATTTTTTTTGCCAGTCTGTGAGACCCGGATTCCACGATGTTTCCGTCTATAAGCACATGCACAACATTTGGTTTTATATATTTGAGAATCCGCTGATAGTGGGTAATGACTATGACGCCGGTGCCTTGTTTTTTCAGCCGATCAATACCTGCTGCCACGGTCTTGAGTGCATCCACGTCCAGGCCGGTGTCGATTTCGTCAAAAACAGCAAACTTTGGCGATAAAACCAGCGCTTGCAGCATTTCCATTTTTTTCTTCTCGCCGCCGGAAAACCCATCACCAATGCCCCGATGCAAAAATGTATCGTCAATATGAAGAAATTTTGCCGAGTCTCTGAGTTTCTTCATAAAAGCGGTTGCGTCTGCCCCTCCGTGCAATCGTCGGGCGAGCACTGGATTTTGAATAGTTGTTTTCTTTGTTGTTTTTGCGTAAATAGTTTGATGGGCAGTTCGCAAGAGATGAACAACGCTTACGCCAGGTAAGGCAATAGGCGACTGGAATGCCAAAAATAGTCCTGCCCTCGCCCTCTCTTCCGCAGGCATTTCTATAATATTCTTCTTTCCGATCTTTATTTGGCATTTGGCATTTGGCATTTGGCATTCATAAATGAGGTTTCCCATCAGTACATGAGCCAGCGTTGACTTCCCGCTCCCATTCGGCCCCATAATCGCATGCACCTCACCAGGTTGCACGGAAAACGATACACCACTCAATATCTGCCTTCCATCGACCGAAGCGTACAAATTTTTAATTTCCAACATGCTTTTCATACGGATTGATGTGTCAAATCATGCAAGGAAATAGTACGCAAACTCCCACGCAACGCTTCTCCAAGTCTTTCCCTGATTGCTTGAGGCAAACAATGCGTATACAATGGACATTGTTTTTTTATGTACGTGCGTACCATTATCTCTTGTTTTCTTTTGCCAACCGCTTCCATGACATCGAGGACGGAAATGAACTTGGCGCCTTTGGCAAGCCGATATCCACCGCCGGCACCCTCTTTACTCTCAACGAGTCCGGCCTTTCTCAGATCTCGCGCTAATTTTTTGAGAAATGGTATGGAAACGCCGTGAGCCTTCCCAATTGCAGCAAGGGAAACGAGATAACGGGGCGAGCGAGCGAGCTCACTTGCAAAGAGAATAGCAAAATCTTCCTGTTTGAGAAGTCGCAACATAACTGATACTTTTTCAGTATCAGTTTACTACAGAATATATGTTTGTCAACTAAAGGCGGTTGGAGACACGATCTGTTTTTCCCATGAAAACCTCATAGAGTCCCTGCATTCGCAGAATGTAATATTCCTTATCCAATAACGGGTGATGGGTCAAAGAAAGAAATCTGTCAATATCGGCTTGTTGACTTTTGTGAGCTTGGAGTGCCTCAATTTTTTTATTCCTAAATTTACGGACATCAACGACAGTCGTAATAAACTTATCCGTCGTCCCTTTCCATGGCTTCCCGAATGATTCGGATGGAATATTTTTCTGTTTCTTCAGATACCTAGCAATACTTTCCGGCATACAGGCGTAATATAGCCGTGGTTCTGCCTGTTTTTCCTCTTCGGTATCTGCCTCAAGGAGTGTCCGGCGCGCCCGTTGACTAACCCTCTCCACTATCTCTCCGCGGACAACCGCAATATCCCGTGCATACTTTTGAAATGCGTAGGTCGTGGACAGGCAAATCTTGCTGTGATCCGGATGATTACTGATCCCGTTGGATTCAAACGTTATCACCACGTCAGGAGCAAACGATGCCATTGGCCGATACAGCTTATCTTCCAGTTCTCCGGGGTGAAGACCCAACAATGTGCCATCCTTGTACCCCAAAAAAGTAATCGCAGAAATACCTAGAATAGTTCCTGACTCCTCTAATTCTTTTTGCCGAATCTTACCGAGTAAATCTTCTGGTACTTCTCTATACGGTCCACCGCCACCCGCTTCTCCATAAGTAGCACAAAGAAGGTGGACCTCCCATCCCGCCTGTACATATTTTGCAATCGTTCCTCCACACATAAACGCTTCGTCGTCGGGATGGGCAAACGACAATAACAATTTCTTCATTGGGGTATTGTATCACACTGTTATTTCTTTCCCTTAACCAGCGTCATCTTGTACAGTGAATACAAACCAGCAAGACCCACTAAGATATAGGTAAGCTGAACGAGCGTCGGACTGCTGCCTAATGTTGCTTGAACGAGATCTATTCTGAACGCACCGATAAGTCCCCAGTTGAGTGCACCAACAGTCACAAGCACGTACGCGACCCAATCAAGTTCTCTCATCTTCATCATCTTTTTTCACCCCCTTTCCATGGAAAATCAACGAAAGCACAAAATGGAGATATCAGTGTGTGTGGAAGAAAAAAAAATGTGTTTCCTGGGCAGGACATACAGAAATCCTCGTATATATCTAGCCTAAAGAATACTTAGTACGATGTCAATATGTTGTATTATTATTCGAAATGTGTTTTGATGGATAAAGGAGGTAAAATACTATGTGGAAGCTCTATGAAAATTACCAACGCAGGGCAATAAATTATTTCAGTAAATACCCAAATTATAATGCGCTTGTTCATCTGGTGGCAGGCATGGGGCTGGGATTTATATTAACCTATCCTCTCGCGGGAACCCATCCTGTTCGTTGGGGAGTAGCGTTTGTGGCCCTTTCTGTGGTCGGGCACTGGTGGGCGGGACGGAAGTGAAGCCT
>JACPFZ010000014.1:18287-20043 GCA_016182725.1 Candidatus Gottesmanbacteria bacterium | reverse complement strand
ATCAAAAACCATAGCGCGCAGTACCATAATCTCCTGATGCTTCATCTCTGACGCAGCACTTTCATGAATCACTCCTCGGTACCGCTTCATCTTCCCTGCGAGCTTTGCTTCATAAAAGCCGAGTTTTCCTTTGAGACTTTTCAACTTTTTTTCATTCGAAGTCATATAGTTTAAATACGAGACTGTTATCTGACCGCCGTACTTCACTAAGTAATCTCCCGTATTTCATGTCTTTACATAAGCCGCTATTCACATACAATGTCCCCTTTTTCCCTGTAGTCCCCACTATTCCTCCGGAGGAAGCTACGTCGCGCAGAGGACATTCCTCTTGGGAAAACTCATAGTTTGCAAATCCAACGCGATCAAAATCACGAAGCATACTCACGTTTGCCACGTGCTGAAACGCCACTGGATCGAACCTCACGTAAAAAAGGAAAAAAATAGTTGGCGCGGTTTCACGATTGGTAATAATTGCTTTTTGATAGGAAGGCAGGAGGGTATTTACCTTGACAACAAGCTCTCTGTAGCCTTCCTGTCTATACCATGGCCGATGCACGATGCCGTGAACATAGTATTGGTGAAGATAGATGAACATGCTCCATGTAACGATCATGCCGCTTCCGACAGCAATGATACGGCTAAATCTTGGAAAGAAGTTGAAAAAGGAAACAAAACCATAGGAAGAAACGATCGAGATGGCAGGAAACATCAGGAGAGTCCGCTGGAGATTGGGAATATCGTCAAATGTCAAAGCGCTTCCCACCGGAGCAATCGCAATCCATCCAAAGAGGAAAACTGCTGCTTTTGGATTTTTTTGCATCAACTTCCATGCGCCAAACAAAAGAAGCGGTAGTTCAAACAGATACACGAGGCCGGATCCGGGTATACGGTAACGCATCGGCAACACATGTTCAGTAAATAAAAAACGGTAAGAAAAATGATCAAAATAGTTAGACAGAACTTCTACGCCGTACGATGCCAATTTATTGTGAAAAAAACGGGTGAAACGACTGAACTGCCCATCTTCGCGGATCTGTTCGTCCAAAATAAGCTGCGTATCACTGCTTGCGAATATGCTGACCGTCCGTATGCGCAGGGAAAGCGTCGGTGATTTCAAAATAGCCACCAATGGAAATAAAATAACAACAATAAAAAGACCGACGACTGAAATTAATGTACGCATCTTTACTTCCTTCCGGAAAAGAAAAAGGAGGAGAGGAATAAAAAACAGCAGGAAAACACGCGGAGCCTGATATATCCCGATGGTTATCCCAAATGAAGCAAACGATGCCAAAAGATATACCCACCGACGATTTTTAACCCAAAGGAAAAACAAAAGCACGCCCGCTGCAATAAAAAAAACAACGAGGGTATTTTCTGTGGCAGTTCGGGAAAGGTTTATATGCCAGGGAGAAATCGCCAGAAAAAATGCCGATGCCAACCCTAACTGATCATTGAACTTTTTATCCAAGAAAAGTTCACGCGCCAGAAAAAATGTGATGAGGATCGTTAGGCTTCCAAAAAATGCTGAAGCGAAACGCACGGAAAAAGGGATTAGTCCGAAGATGGCTATAAACGGAATGGAAGCGTATGAGTATCCGGCAGGGCTGTAGAGAAACGATTCCAAATGAACGGGCAAAAATTTGCCAGTCATGTCGCGGCCGGTCCGATAGAGCGAATAGGCATTGTATCCTAAAAACGCTTCATCGCGGTGAAAACCTATTGGCACATCTCCCAACCGATAAAATCGTAGCGC
>JACPFZ010000014.1:16508-18271 GCA_016182725.1 Candidatus Gottesmanbacteria bacterium | reverse complement strand
GAAGAATAGTGCAATAAGAACTGCGATTGTCTTTCTCATATGTTCCAGTATACTATACCTATGCCGCCGACCTCGTTCCCCATATTCGACATCACGGATTTACGACGGACGCTGAAGCAAAAAGCCCGTGCGTCAGAAAAAACTCTTCGCAAGCATCACCCGAAAGCCGTTGCATTTTTAGAAAAGTCCGGTGTAAAACCCGGAAAAATCCGAGAGCACGCTACCAAACTCCTGACCTCCGGGGTACTTGCGGGTGCGCTTGTTCTGGGTGCGCCGATTGTCGGGAAGACGCTTCCGGAAGCGAGCACCAAATACGCCTCCGCAACCCTTGCCCAACGTCGCCAAACACTAGTTTCCCAACTCCCAGGTGAGCTACCGCAAACCGTCGGCGCACCATTGACCCAAAACCAGGAGACCAGAATCAGCAAACTTATTGCTGACATCTGGGGCATCAAAGCGAAAGCAGAACTTGAGGGCAACCGCCTGAATCACAGTTATGGCTACATGGGTGCCGAGCAACATCTCCCGCGATTTCCCGGTGACAGCGTAGCTGACCACGATGAATATCAACTATCCGGCATAACGGGCGGACGTGGCGCGTGGGGATATTTTGCCTATTCCCGAGATCAGCTGACCGGCGATCTTATTCAAAAAGAAAAATACTATGTTGCGGTACAGACGCTGTATCTTCCCGACTGGCAAACGCGACTGGCGTATCTAAGAGATTGGTATAAGTACCGCAAAGTTCTGGTCATCAATCCCACAAACGGCAAAACGATTATTGCCGATGTTGCCGACAGCGGCCCGGCTGATTGGACTGGCAAGCATTTTGGCGGCTCACCGGAAGTTATGGCATATTTAAGCCTCAACGTCGGCATGCAAAAAGGAGCGGTTATCTTATTTTTTGTTGATGATCCAAATAATGAAATTCCTTTGGGACCCGTAGAGTATAATGTGCAAAGAGGGCCTGTCCTGAGCAAAGTCGAAGGGCCGCTGCCGATTGCAAATAAATAACTATGGCAAAAATTTTCTACGACCATCTCGTTGCCATTGATGAACTGGTAATCGAACTAGACAGTCTTGATGCCGTCGCTCGTCAGGAGATAATCAACCTCATGGACGAAACGCTCCATCATCATGTTTTAGACACCATCCTTACCCATCTTCCGCAGGAACATCACACCGCATTTTTGGAACGGTTTCACCGGTCGCCTCATGATCCGGAACTTCTCATATTCCTCAAGCAATATATGGTCATTGATATAGAGAATGAAATTCGGAAAACTTCCCAGAAAATAAAAAGGAATCTTCTTTCTGCCGTAAAAAAATCCAAACACACGTCTCTTCGTTGACCAAAGAAGCCCTCCCCAAACTTGACAAATAGCTTATAGTGTGGTATTGTTTCGATCTTATGGTCCGGCTTAGCCGGATCATTTTTTTAGCCTATGAACCTGCTTGCTTTTGCCATCTCTGTCCTTATGAGCGTCAATATTGCGACGGCTACGCCGAGCGTACCTATCGTGCCTATAAGTGCGGTTTTGAGCTCAAAAGTACTTGCGGAAAAGTCATTCTCGCTTGAGACGCGCTCTGGGGATAAATTCGTCAATGATATCTTTAAGGACAATATCCTTCTCACCCTTGCCTATATGGATGGCAAGGTCACAAAGGCGAGCGATATTAACTGGGAAGCTATTGAAAAACCCCAAGAATTCGCCCTCACCCTTAAACCCGGGGAGGTATTTACGTTCCATGAGGACGTGCTG
>JACPFZ010000014.1:0-16477 GCA_016182725.1 Candidatus Gottesmanbacteria bacterium | reverse complement strand
GAGGACGTGCTGCCTAGCTATCAAGACAAAACCATCAAACCCACAAACGCTCATTTCAACGCACAGGATGGGTTCAAGTTCAGCGGCCTGTACTTCGGTGACGGGATCTGCCATATTGCGTCCCTGATCTATTGGGTTGCTCTGGAAGCGGGGCTTCCTGCCGAGCGTCCTGCCAACCATGACTTTGCCGTTATTAATGAAGTACCAAAAGAAT
This sequence comes from Candidatus Gottesmanbacteria bacterium, assembly GCA_016182725.1. Lineage (GTDB taxonomy): Bacteria > Patescibacteriota > Microgenomatia > UBA10105 > UBA927 > JACPFZ01. The sequence continues at coordinate 16,263 of JACPFZ010000014.1, read as the reverse complement.
ACGGCGTTTCCATCTATTACATGCCGGGGAGCCCGTCTGCCAACGCGCAGCAAAACCTGTATATTACCAATAGTCGAGACGCGGATATCCAGTTCGTCTTTGATTATGATGGGCAAATCCTTCGCGTCCGTATTGTAAAATAATACCTACAAAAACACCCCTGTAGCGCGGGGGTGTTTTTGGTTGTACGATAATGTTGCATGGCAACATCTTTAAAAAAGAAATATTTTTCCGGTCTTTCCACCAATACCTTTCTTCTGACGCTCACGAGTTTATTTGCCGATATATCTACGGAGATGCTCTACCCCGTGCTTCCCATTTTTCTCACCCAAAATCTCAAAGCGCCCGGATCAGTCGTTGGGATTATTGAAGGAGTCGCCATTGCTACACAAAATATTGTACAGGGACTAGCAGGCTGGCTTTCCGATAAACTGCAGAAAAGGAAACCAATTGCGGTAGCTGGATACACACTCGCTGCCATTGCCAAACCCCTTATCGGATTTTCCATAGTATGGCAGGGAGTATTTACGGCGCGATTTCTAGATAGATTAGGTTCGGGGACTCGTTCTGCTCCGCGCGATGCACTCGTTGCCGCCTCAGCAGGCGAACGGCATAGAGGAAAAGCGTTTGGGCTGGAAGGAGTCGGCGACAATTTGGGCGCGTTTCTTGGTCCTCTCATTGCCGTTGCCTTGCTTTTTTATTTTAAAGTCGAAATTCGCTCTATATTTTATCTTGCTTTTATTCCGGGACTTATCGCCGTTTTCATGGTATTACTGGTAAAAGAAAAAGGAAATAAGATCCCGGTAAAATACAAACTCGACACTCATATCCAGCGATTTCCCTTAAACTACTGGCATTATCTGGCAATTATCGCAATATTTGGTATGGGAAATGTGAGCAGTTCATTTTTTATACTGCAAACAAAAGCAGTCGGTGTTTCCCTGGAAGGAACTATCCTTATCTATGCGCTTTATAATCTCATGGCAGCACTTATTTCTTTTCCTTCCGGATATCTGTCCGACATGTTGGGAAGAAAGACGGTATTGTCAGCGTCGTTTCTTATTTTTCTGGCAACCGCCGCGGGTTTTGCCATAACCAAAAACATGCTGGTGATTGGCGCTCTTTTTGCTCTCTATGGACTGTACCAGGGCATCTTTCGATCAGTGGGAAAAGCATTTGCAACGGATTTTGTGCCACCATACATGCGGGCAAGCGGGGTGGGGTGGTACAACACAACGGTCGGATTATCAGGACTGGTGGCAAGCGTTATTGCAGGACTTTTGTGGGATAACATTGGCCATTCTGCAGTATTTTTCTACGCAGCTTTTTTTGCAGGCGCCGGCAGCATTGCTTTATTATTTCTCCGAAAAATAAAATAAGTTGATATGAAAAAAATGGAAGGAGGTGAAATATATGAGAAAGAAAAAATCAGGAGTTTATGATAATGGGATGCGCAAAGGCATACTGCTTGTTGCTCTCGGAGCAATTGCATTATTCGTAGCGGCGCAGGTAATTAATTCCGATAGCGTCATGGGTGTCAACGCTGGATTTAATCAATATGGCTATAATTATACCGCACGACTGTTCAATGGTACCGGCAGCGGCTGGTGTCAAGCCAAAGGATTTTCGTCTGATTGTATGGGAATTTATTCACCGGATAAATTGGTCATGAAATGGAATGCTGAATGGGATCGGGGCAACAGTGAAGGCTGGCTAAAGCCGCCCTACGGGGCATGGACAGATAATGAGTGGAATGGTAAAGGTGTCGCTAGTGGGAGCGGCTCAGTGTGGCACTATAAAATTATCTGGGTTGGTCCCGAACTAACAAATAGCACCTATTGGAAGTCTGGTGGGTATCCTATTTGGGGTCAGTTTGAAGTGATCATGGATCAAGGTCAAGATCCGAACATTGGACCAGGGCATATATGGTTTGCCAAAGCCACACCTGCCGGCTACGGACCGAAACCATAAAGAATGAAGGAAAAACCTGCCCGAACAGATCACCTTCGAGGGGTGAGTTTGGGTTGTTTTATGCATTCCATTGACAACGCCCTATATCCACGCGATCACTGGCAAACAACACACCCTCAGAGAGTAACAGTTCTTTTTTTGTAGATATCCCATTCCCTGCAGAATAGCCAGTAAGTTTTCCAGTTGATGCAACCACGCGGTGGCAAGGGATAGTCGGCGCATTTGGATTTGTCTTCATGAATAAACCTACTGCACGTGCTGCTTTTGGACTACCCACAAGGCGCGCAATCTGCCCATACGTGGCGACTTTGCCTTTAGGAATTTGTTTCGTAATTTGATACACCCGTTCACGAAACGTCATGCCTGCATTCTACATCCGCTACCTTGTAAAAATCAATGCATGAAGATATACTGAGTAGGCTATGAAACCAATAAATATTTCAGCACTTATGAAAAAATACGGCCCTGGATACATTGCAAAGAGCAAAAAATCTGGCCGTGTGATCGCCCATGCGAAAAGACTTGATCTTCTCTTTAAAAAAACCAGCAAGAAAACTGATCTGACTATTTCATGGATACCGAAACGTGACGCAAAATACGTCTTTCGAATTTCCGTTTGAATACGCCCAAATAGAAGGTCTAGGAAAATTATTCTATCCTATTGTCAATGTACAGGTAAAAACAATCCGGGGTTGGCAAGAATTTGAGTTTTTAGTGGATACCGGAGCAGATAATACAACCGTTCCTTCTCACCTTTTACCGGTTTTAGGTCTAAAAAAGTCTCAACTTTCCCAAAATACAACATTAGGAGTAGGAGGTATTTCAGTAAAAACATGGGAATTCTCTATGCCGATAAAACTTGAAAAGACGGAGGTATTCATTCATTGCAGTGCTGTGGAGACAAAACACGACTCCATGCCCCTTCTATTAGGCAGAAAGGATGTATTTGAAGAAAGATTCAATTTACTCATAGACAGCAAAAGAAAAGTAACAGTCATTACTGAAAATTTGTCGTAAACATTCCTCTAAAAACAATTCAGCTGGCCGGCACTGGCTGATGATTCACGAACCGCAAGGTGCGCAATCTGTCTATTGGTAATTTCGTACACGCGGTCTCGAAATGTCATAGTACTAAGCTAATAGCTTCATATCATGAAGAATCTCTGTAGCGTGTGATGCGGGATCTACCTTCTTATATGCTTTACGCACCTCTCCTTGACCATCTATCAGATACGTTGTACGGAATATTCCTTCAAACGTCTTTCCCATAAATTTTTTCTCTCCCCACGCATGATATGCCTTAATGGTTTCCTTTGACTCATCACTCAAAATCGGAAAATTGAGATGATATTTTTCTGAAAATTTCTTGTGCGATGCGACAGAATCTTTTGACACTCCCAAGATAACCACACCAAGTTTCTGTAAATCACCAAGCGCATCCCGAAAATTACATGCTTCTTTTGTGCACCCCGGCGTATCATCTTTGGGATAAAAATAGACAACAACCCATTTCCCTTTATATTGGCTTAAAGAATGCATCACCCCGTCTTGATCAGGCAAATTAAAATCTTTCGCTTTCATACATTATACCAACATCTCTTTTGATGATACGACTGAGCATGCCGGTCAAAATCCATTATGTCGTTATAATATTCAAAATGACAAAAGCCGTTCTCTAACCGTTTAGTCTTATAATTCTCTATTCCTTTTTGTGCTCATAGCTTAGTGTTAAATCTTTAGGTTTTTGTCTCAAGAATTGCCAAAAATCAGTATCAATATGGAAATGTTTTCCTAAAATAATGCCCAAATCTAAGATAAAATAACTTATGTAGGTACTAATTTCTGATAGCTCCTCAAAACTGTTGATTTGATGTTGATCGCGGTGAACTATAGCGATTCTTTTTTCATATACATCAAAAAGAAAGTTACCCTTACTTTTGTAATGCTCCTGAACTTCGGACTTGTGATATTTGAGTTGCAAAGCTCCTGCTGTGTCTACATTAAGTTTATCTGATAAATTCTTAAGCTTATCTTTCATTCCCATATAATCAAATTCAGATAAAACTTTTTCCTGTACTCGCGCTATAAGACCTGACAAGTCTTGTGTCGCAAAAACATCCTTTTTTCTAATAACATCATCTGATGCCAACCCTTCAAGGATCTTAGGTTGAAAAGTAGTGATTACTCTCAATGAATCAACCATAAAAGTATCTAAAACGGTGCAAAGGGTTACTAATGTCTGGTTAAGAATGATAGGTAAGTAGTCATCTATATTCTTTTTGCTTTCCAATTCAGCATTTTTTCTCAAAAGAGTGAGCACTTTCTCTTTCGTTTGATCAGACACGTCCCTAGAGAACATAGAAGATAAAATGTCCTCAACTACTTGGTCATGAACCGCCAAATGGACTTTCAATAGAGCTTCTTTGAGATTTCCATGGGTAACAAGTTTCTGGAGATATTCAGGAATGAGGACATACTTAAGAACTCGATTATTGTATTCGAGGGATTTAATTACTAGTGTTTGAGCTGTTGTACCTGCCATTTTTAATTTATAGATCCTCGACCATGAAAGGATGCCCGTCTTGGCTGCCCAGCCTCGACTCGAACGAGGATTAGATGGTCCAGAGCCATCCGTCCTACCATTGAACGACCGGGCAAATATCCTACTTCGGCAAGCTGATTATACCAGTTTTCAACCGTGAAATTAAACATCTTCAGGAATGTTACAATATATTGCCCGGACTCTAAAGGTTAGAGTAGCACTATTGTATGACGACAGATATTCTTTTTTTATTTCTCCTTTTCCCCTATTTTCTTTTTGCCGTTATTCTTGCTTTCTTTGTTCCGGGTGATTTATTCATAAAACGGCTTAATCTTCCAATACTGTCAAATGTTACGTTGTCAATCTGCGTTGGCATGGTGCTTTGGGCATTTCAGGGATTTATTCTTGGCTATCTAGAGTTAAGATATCTATCCTACGTATATATCATCGTGTGTCTTATTCTGTGGATCTGGAAAAATCGTTCAGCATACCACACTCGCATACGGCCCGATGCGTTAAACATCAATATTCTTTTGCTGGGAACAATACTTGCAGGAATCAGCGTACAGGTATTTCCAATTCTGTTCATGGGCTTTAAAGATGCACAATTCCTCAAGTTTTGCTGCGGCGCGACTGAAGATTTTATGTATCACATGGAATTAACGAGACAAGTTATACGACATATTCCTCCAGAAGAACCTGGGTTAGCTAATATAGCTCTATCCAACTATCACTACTGGGGAAATATCGTAATCGGAGAACTTATCAGAGTTTTCAGACTCCCATTTGTATTCACCCATTTTCAGTATTTCGGTTTACTTATTTCTTCTCTGTTGGGTCTAACGGCATTATCATTTTGCCAAATAACAAAGTTGAAAAAAATAACAGCATGGTTACTTGTCTTTTTTCTCTACTTTAGCGGTGATTTCATCTATATTCTTATTCTCATAACACGCAGGGTCCTGGACGTAAGTCCGGGAGCTTTAGAAAGCGGACCTATATTTCTATATAACCCTCCACGCGCATTTTCGATAGTAATTTTATTTGCAGGACTTTCATTATTTTCTGTCTGGATCAAAAAGAAAAATATTTATTCAGGAATTCTCACGGCAATAGTTTTAGGAAGTACAATTGGGTTTAAAGCAAATACCGGAATTTTTGCACTCACAGGTCTAGCCGCGGTTTTTTTATTTTTTTTATTCCGCCGCCGGTTCACCATGTTAGTTCCTATTCTACTTAGTGCAGTAATAAGCCTAACTATTTACCTTCCAACAAATAAAAATTCCGGAGGACTTTATTATTCTGGGTTTTGGAGATTTGATGATTTTGCTACTAATCCCAATACAGGACTTGCAATGCTAGAACTTCGACGCATTACATATGCTTCTCAAAACAACTGGCTAAAAGTCCTTCTATATAATATATTTTTTATGATCTTATACACAATTTCAACATTCGGATCTAAACTCGTTGGTTTATTACAAAGTAAAAAATCGTTATCTTCACTAGACCTGGAAATGAATATACTTCTAATAGTAGGCATAATAATTAGCACCATTACGGGATTCTTCTTTCTGCAAACTTCTGGAGAGGCCAATTCATTTAATTTTATTGTTACCGTGTATATCATGAGTTCCATCTATGCGTCACTTGCTTTATCCTATTGGTTTTCTAAAATGTCCAGATATTTCAGTCTAAGTATAGTCGCGTTACTTGTTATAATTAATCTCCCGCGGGCCATAACAGAAAGCCAAAAAACTGTGATAATGGTTCAAAAATCAGGAGGAATAAGTAATGAAGATATTCATGCGATGCTGTACATTCGGGATCATCTGGAAAAAAATGCGATAATCTTAACTCAGCAACCGTTTTATATTTTTCTTGCTGAACGAAGCATATTCCTTGGAAAAACTGGAATTCTCCGATCTCATAATGTAAATTATGCTAAACGCAATGAAATTGTGAAAAAAATTTATTCTGAACAAAATAATGAGGTATTAAAAGATATATTAATGCAGTAAAAATAGTTAAAGTTATTTGATCCTGCAGCATTACTTTTTATTCAGGCAAACAAACAATTCCACTCTGCAATCGTGAAATTAAGCCGTCTGCCTCTAAACCCTGGAGAATCATAAGGATAAAATCCTCTGATTTCCCATAGGTTCCGGTAAATTCCTTTATTAAATCTGATTGATGAATATCTCCTTCTCGCAGTCGATCCATAATCCTCCCCCGATAAAACCGATTCGACTCGCGAAATGGAATCTTTAATCTCGACTTATTGGAGCGTTTACCCTGAGAAGCACATTCGTTCCTCAGTGTAAACGAGCGACGAAGGGCTTGCCCTGAGCAAGGGCGAGCGAGCCGAAGGGCGCCGTAGTCCATGAGTGCCTGGTGCCATTCCCATGATTTTCCTTTGGGGAGGAGTTGATCTGCAACTTCGTCAATGAGAGATTCCTTCTGCAGAATATCGCTGAAGAAGAAATGCGTGATAATTTGGCGGATGTTCGTGTCAACGATAGTAATATTTTCTCGATAAGCGAACACTAAAATTGCTCGAGCAGTGTATGTACCCAATCCTGGCAATGAACATAAATCTTTCTCATTTTTCGGGAATATACCTTGATACTGTTCAACGATTACTTGTGCTGTCTTCTTCAGATAGAGCGCCCGCCGGTTATACCCCATCCCCTTCCACATGCGAAGCACCTCCGCCGAGGAAGCTTGGGCTAGATCATAAACTGTAGGATACCGTTCAATAAACTCACGGTACTTCGCGATGACGCGAAGTACTTGTGTCTGCTGGAGCATAACTTCAGAAACGAAGATTTTGTATGGATCATGGGTGTGTCGCCAAGGAAGATCGCGTTTATGTGTTTTCCACCAGGAAAAAATAAACGTTTGAAACTTCTTTACCCTCTGTTGGTCAAGTTTCATGCGAAGTATTCTACCACAATGTATTAAGGCGTCCCCTCTTTTTCTGTAAAAAGAAGGGGCGCCTTTTGAAATTCGAAAATGAAAATTACGGAGTAGGCGTTGGCGTCTCCGTCGGCTTTACAGGCAAACTAAAATCCTTTACATGAGTTACTTCTGTAAGGGTATTGCCATTTTTATCCCACAAACCTTTGACGCGCACCCGGTGACCTACGAGCACATCAGCTTTTGTGATGGCTCCTTCTTTACGATCTACAAACTTCGTCGAAGAAGTTGTCGTCACCGTCAGCATCCCACGCGCAATAGTTTTGATGACGAATCCATCGGTAGTCACTGATTGCACGTCTCCGAGAAATACGCCAAATCGCTTTTGTATGGACGTGTCGCGGACGAGTCGTGCTTGAATTGTCGTCTTTGTGTCGTCTGTCCACACGCCAATGACATTGACGGTATCTCCAGCCTTCATTTCTGAAAGGCTTCCTTTTCCCCAAAAACGTCGGCGAAACTGCGTCTTGTCATCCGTGAGAACAGTGATCACCTTGCCATCGTTTGTAGTCACGGTGAGCGTGGTACCATTGATTGCAGAAAGCGTCCCGCTACCAATGGCTGCTTTACCTTTCGTTAAGAACTCACGGAGTAACCCTGGACGAGACCCAGCTTTCTCACGAAGCTCTTCAACAAGTCCTTTTTTGTCAACTTTTGGAGATTCAACAGCAAACACTGGAGTTGCCATTTGAAGACCCAAGACTCCAGCGATAATAATAGCACCTACTTTATATGACATTGTATTCATATACTCACCTCCGTTTCTATAAATTAATACGCAAGACGTAAGAAAAAAGTTTCGCTTCACTTCGTTCAGCACTACCTTTCGCTGCGCTCAAGGGGCGCACAAGACTAGGTTCCGGCATTATAGGTAACGGTAATCTCCTGTTCGGCAAAGTTACCGTTTGCATCATTTACTACTACAATCACCGTATTTTCTCCTTCATCAAGCGACGTACCGATGGCAAAATAGCCGATTGCATCAGCCCGACCGGCTGCATCGTTCACGAATACCTCCGCATTCGGTGCGGTTTGACCAGTCACCGTCACGTTGGGGGTCGCAACTTCCAAACCATTTGCCGGTGAGCTTATCACAAGAGAAATGCCTTGCTGCTGCTGCGAGGATGGAGTACCAGACGGGGAAAGTGTTTGCGTTGGAGAAGGCGTTTTTATGCTTGCCTTTCGCATCGCATATCCTGCCACCCCAATCCCGGCAAGTACGACTATTGCAAGAATAAAAAATAGCGGCATCATTTTTTTCATAGAGTCCTCCTTGGTCTGCGCTCTCTACGCGCAATTTGGCGTATCCTTTTCCATACTATCATACGCTGCTTTCGGGTCAACAGGGAAAAAATTATGATACCCGCAAGAATACCTACACTTATCACGAGCTTGCGTTGCGGCAGTTCCTCCCAGAAAATCATAAGCGTATCCTGCCAGAATTGCGCAATAATTTCTCGATCCTCCTTAAATAATGTCAAAAGTTCCAATGTCTGCCGCTCCATAATCTGACCAAAAGCAATCCAAAGGAGCAACACTGCCAGAAAAAAAAGTGTAAAAACGATAACAACAAACCGCAGGAACCACAGGAGTGAACGCCGCTTTTCAAAACGAACTATGTTATCCATAACCGGCCCAGTAATGTCAATGTTTTTCATGTTGTAGTAGTGCTTTCAGTTCTTTTTTGGCGCGAAAAAGGTGCGTACGTACAGTATTCACCGGAAGTTTACGTTTCTTGCTAATCTCTTGATACGATAAATCATCAAAATAGTAAAGAGTAATAACGCTGCGATATTTGTCTTCCAATTGGCTGATTGCTTCTTTCACATGATCCTGTTTTTCCGCTTCTATCAGACTATCATACAATGTCTCTTCTTCATGTGCTTGCTCTTCTATGCTCGCAAAAGAAATCGTCTGTTTTCGACGCCGAAGATAAGAAATAGCAGTATTTTTTGCAATCGCAAAAAGATAAGAAGAAAACTTTTTAGTAGTGTCAACACGATCAATGGTTTTGTATGCAGCAAATAGGGTATCTTGCACTACTTCTTCTGCCGCATGCACATGGTAAAGGACATGCAAAACAAAAGAAAATAATCGCCGTTGATAGCGCTTCACTAGTATCTCAAACGCCAACACATCACCTTTTTGAATCTCACTCACCAACTCTTCATCGGTCTTCTCAATCGTCATAATAACCCAATTATAGTACAATAGACTACATGAAAGCAGGTACTGTAGCGCTCATCGGCCGACCAAATGTAGGTAAATCGACACTGCTCAATCGTATCCTTGGCCATAAAGTGGCCATCACTTCACCCAAACCGCAAACCACGCGGTTTAATCTCCAGGCGGTATACGAGGACGATCGTGGTCAGATCATTTTTGTGGACACGCCGGGTATTTTTGGCAAAGTAAGTGATACCCTAGCTCGACGGATCAATCCACAAGCCGAAGCATCATTGAAACAAGGAGTTAATGTCGTTCTCTACATGATTGATCACACCAGAGAGCGAGATTTTGAAGAAAATAAAACACTCGGCATCGTGCGAAAAGCCAACGTACCCAAAATTTTAGTCATCAATAAAATCGACGTAAAAACTCCAACTCACATTGTCCAATATAAATTTATGGAAGAGGAATTTGACGCCGTTGTAAAAATTTCGGCACTCGCAAGCAAAAATATCAATACATTAATGGATACCATCTTTTCATTTCTTCCGGAAGGAAAACCATTCGTGGATACCAAAACATTAACGCAACCAGGGCTCAACATCAATAGTAAAATATTTCTTGCAGAAGTTATCCGCGAAAAAGCATTTCTTTTTTTACGCCGCGAAGTGCCCTATTCGCTCACCAGTGTCGTTGACCAACTTATCGAACGGGACAATGGAGTTCTCTATGTAAAGGCACGGATATTGACCAGTAGCGACCGGTATAAAGTCATGATCATTGGGAAACAAGGAGCGATGATTAAAGAAATTAGCATGGCGGCAAGAAAAGAGTTGGAAACTGCAACCAATAAAAAAGTGTATCTTGAACTCACGGTGGAAACAGATCCGCATTGGATGGAATATCTCTAGATTTTTTCCAAGCGTTTACGTATTTCTTCTTTCCCAAGAATTTCCAGTGACTCCAGAAGTGGTGGGCCGACGGTTTTACCGGTGATGGCAACGCGAAGTTCCATAAATACATCTTTTGCTTTTGCTCCAGCTTTCGCGGCTTCACCCCTAATCGCTTGCTCCATGATGTCATGTGTCCAATCTAATGATGCAAGTGCGTTTTTAGCAATATCAAGTAATTCTTTTTTAACCGGCCGTTCAAATTCTTTGGGTCGTTCAAAGAAAAACCCAGCGAGTGACCAGAATTCATTGAGTGTTTTCATGCGTTCCTTAACGAGCGGCAAAATTTTATCAAGGAGCGAATCATATTCATCTGTTACCATGGTAACATGCTGATATACAAGTTTTTTAAGTTCCGCATCGGGTTTTTGACGGATATATTCACCATTCATCCATCGCAATTTTTCAATATTAAAAATCGGTGCCGTAGTTTGTATTGCTTCTAAAGAAAACGCGGCAGTCATCTCATCAAGGGAAAATATTTCTTTCCCACCTGGAAACGCCCATGCCATGGTGGCTAAGTAGTTAAGAATCGCCTCGGGCAAAAATCCCTGCTCCTTATACCAACTTGCCCATACTGGATTTTTACGCTTGGAAAGTTTACTAGAGTCGCGATTACGAAGTAAAGGCATGTGAGCAAACTGGGGCATCTCCCAACCAAAAAATTGGTAAAGAAGCACATGTTTCGGCGTTGATGAAATCCACTCTTCGCCGCGGATGATATGAGAGATTTCCATCAGGTGGTCGTCAACTACCACACCCAGATGATACGTCGGAAATCCATCGGATTTGAGGAGGACTTGATCATCGATGAGCTTATTGTCAAACGAAATATCTCCCCGAATACTATCGTGAAACATCGTTGTCCCTTCCTCTGGTACATTAAGACGAATAACGTACGGTTCTCTATTCTTAATTCTTAATTCATAATTCTTAATTCTTAATTCATAATTCTTAATTCTTTTACACGTCCCATCATACATGGGCGGCAAATGTTTTGCTTCTTGGTCTTTCCGCATTTCACTAAGGCGCTGGGGCGTACAAAAACAATAATACGCGTGATTTTTTGCAATAAGAACTTCTGCATATTTCTTATACGTTTCCAATCGTTCTGACTGACGATACGGCGCATACGGTCCACCAATGTCTGCTCCTTCATCATGGGGAATCCCCAACCATTTGAGAGACGCGAGAATCTGTTGCTCTGATCCCTCCACAAATCGCGTGCGGTCGGTGTCTTCAATGCGGATGATAAATTGACCGTTGTGTTTTTTGGCGAAAACGTAATTAATAAGCGCTGTATAGGCATTGCCGATGTGGAGATCAGCTCCGGTTGGAGACGGAGCGATGCGCGTGCGGACACTTGTCATGACATTGATTCTAACACGCCCCCACCGTATACTCAAAGAGAGACTATGGCTTCCTTAACCGAAACTGCCTACTACACCCGTCGCACGATTAATTGGGTGATTTTGGCAATGATCGCCTATATCGTCCTTCGCATTCTATGGAGCGTTTTTGTTACAGTATTCTTAATTATTTTTCCTCCAAAACCCCCGCCGCCAAATCACGCATTTAGTGTATTGCCGGCTGTCAAATTTCCTAAAACTGCAAGCCCGTCGGCGCAACTCACCTTCCGACTCGAAACTATTACCGGAATACTTCCAAAGGCATCAGAATCCGCCAACGTCTACTTTATGCCAAAAACTCCGGCAAATTTACTTGCATTAACTAAAACGCAGGAATTTGCCAAACGTCTGCAGTTTGACCCGACCCCGATACAAGAAACAAAAAATATTTATCGCTTTGATGATCCAGAATCACCCATCCGGAAACTGCGCTACGATATCGTGTCGAATAACTTTATCCTCCGATATCTATTCGAACAAGACACCGGCTTATTTCTTGAAAAGAATTTACCACTGGAACCGGCTGCGCGCGCAGAAGCAAAAAGCTTATTGCAAACATACAACCTGTACCCTGATGATCTTGCCAATGGCTCGGAAACTGTATCGTTTCTCAAATTAAGCGCCGGGAAGTTAGTCCCTACCACGAGTCTCTCGCAAGCAGATGCGGTGCGCATTGACTTTTTCCGTAAGCCGGTCGGCAATTCGGCAATACTGACGCCATTTCCTAATGAAGGACACGTTGCTATTATTTTTTCTGGATCATCAAATAATAAAAAACATATCTGGCAATGGGCCTATACGTTCTGGCCCATTGATTACACAACCATCGGCACGTATGGCCTTAAAACGCCAAGCCAAGCGTGGCAGGAACTTCAAAGCGGTGGCGGATTCATTGCACGGTATCCCACAACAGGAACGAATGTGACCGTGCGCAATATCTCTATCGGGTATTATGATTCATTTGAACCGCAAACCTATCTGCAGCCGATTTTCGTGTTTGAAGGTGACGGCGGATTCCTGAGCTATGTTCCTGCTGTCGCTCCACCGTGGATTGAACAATAGATCGCTATTGTGTAACCTGATAAGTCTCCCACACGTAATTTGCAAACACCCAATCAATAAGTTTTGCAGTTTCCCCAAACCGATCTTTGCTCTGAAGAAGTACAATAATGACCCGATGACCATTTCGCTCCACGAGCGTTACTAAATTTTCCCCTGCTTCTTCGGTCCACCCGGTCTTAATGCCGCCCACCCCGGGAATTTTCCCTAGTAATTGATTGATATTTTTAAGGGGATGAAAATAGGTATGGGTGACGTCTGAAATAGTGATTTCGGGAATAGCAACCATTTTGGCAATCGTTTTATTATCAAGCGCCACGCGCGCCAGCCGCGCAAGATCAATGGGCGTCATTTTGTGGTTCGGATCATCGTATCCTACGGGATTGGTAAATGTGCTCTTGGTCAAATGGAGGTCTTTTGCCTTTGTATTCATTGCTTCGACAAATTTGGATACGCCGCCGGGGAAATGATCTGCAAGTGCGTACGCCGCGTCATTGCCGGATTTAATGAGTATGCCATAGAGAAGATTCTCCACCGTCATGCGCTCACCGGGCACCAACCCCATGATCTGGCCGTCATTTACGACTGTTTTCACCGTAACCACGTCGTCCAGTTGATAATGATCCAAGGCAACGAGTGCGGTCAATATTTTTGTGGTTGATGCAGGAGAGAGCAATATGTCGCTATTTCTGGTATAGAGAAAAACCCCGGAGTCTACATCAATAATGACCACGCCGGCGGCAGTAATCTCTGTACCCGGAAAAATACCGGTACGATTGACCGGATACGGCGCGGGAGAGGGGAGAACAAACGGCAATTGTCGCAAAAACGGAATGCGCAACGCTTCAGGTATGGTATAGATATTCTGACCAGGAGAAAAAACGAGGAACACGCCAAGAATAAAGAGAAATAAAAATTTATCCCATGAGGTAATCCACCATGGGTATTGTTGGGCGGGCTTTCTTTTGGCCATTATTATTTCTTTTTTAACGTTGCAACGGTGATACCGAGTTCCTTTAGCTGATCTTTGCTCACGACACTGGGCGCATCCATGACGCTCGTTTGCCCCGACGAGGAGGAGGGAAATGCCATAACTTCACGCACACTGGGCTCGCCCAATGCTGCCATCAGGAACCGATCAATACCAGGAGCTATCCCGCCATGCGGCGGAACGCCGTAGGTAAATGCGGTCAGCATGTGGGCAAATTGTACTTTTTGTGCTGGCGTAAATCCGATAAGGTCGAATACTTTCTCTTGAATTTCCGCTTGATGAATACGAATGCTCCCTCCTCCCACTTCATAACCATTGAGGACCAAATCATGTTGAAGTCCTCGCACCTTGAGCGGATCTTTATCAAGAAGCTCAATGTCATCAGGATGCGGGGCGGTAAACATGTGGTGGGACGGCGCAAACTTCGCCTTGCCTGATCCGTAATAAAAATCTTCTTTTGACTGCTGCGTAAACAGTGGGAAATCAATGGTCCACGCGAACGCAAGTTCGCCGGCATCGTTCTTGTCTTTTCGCACATCCGGCTTATCTGTTCCATATTTTTCTTTCGCCTCTTTGTGCGGAATTCTGGGCCACGGGGATTGTGTAATGTGCTTTTCCGGAAACAGCTCACTCACCACCTTGGTAAAAAGTTCTTCTGTAAGCTGCAGTAGGTCCCCCTGTGTCACAAACGACATCTCAAGGTCAAGCTGTGTAAACTCACCGTATGCGCGGTCTCGGCGCGGGTCCTCATCACGGAAACAGCGCGCAATTTGGAAATAGCGCTCAAGCCCTGCAACCATAAGAAGTTGCTTATACTGCTGCGGCGACTGGGGGAGAGCATAAAACTTTCCTTTTTGGAGACGCGACGGTACGATAAAATCCCGTGCTCCTTCCGGCGTCGTCTTCGTAAGTATCGGTGTTTCTACTTCCACAAAATCCCGTTCGGTCAAAAAATTTCGGATGAGCGTCGTCACCCGTGAACGAAGACGCAAATTTTCCCTCATCCGCGGCCTGCGAATGTCCAGATACCGATACTTCATCCGCACCTCTTCGTTCACTTCGTAACCGTCAGTATCAATGGGGAAGGGAAGCTCCCTCGCGCGACTAATAATTTTTACGCTTTGCACCTCTATTTCTACTCTGCCCGTGGCAATTTTGTCATTGACCATACCTGCTGGGCGTTCTTTCACTAACCCCACGACTTCGATAACGTCCTCCGCAGTAATGTGAGACACCTCGAAGGTGGGCTTTGACTCCTTCGAGGTGGAAGGTACAATGACGAGTTGTACCACTCCCGATCGGTCACGAAGATCCAAAAATATGATTTTGCCGTGGTCACGTCGCGTGTTTACCCAGCCTTGCAAGAGGACCTCTTTTTCTACTGCGCTGGTCGTTTCAGCTGCAAGCGTGCGTTTCATTCCCTTATTGTAGCGAGGCGACTGTCTCTTGACAATAGAGCGGCCTATTTGGTATAAATAGCGTATAGTTGATTTTAGGTCTATGCAACGCTCTTATTGTCACCAGCTTTTTATTACCCTTATGGTCCTCCGAATGCCGGAGGGAGGTTTGGTGGCGTAAGCAAAGAGAATTACCATATAAAAACCAAACCTCCTAAAAGAAATAGGAGGTTTTTTAGTGTAAGTTAGCAAACAAATTCTTATTTGTGAGCTTACTTACACTTATGGTGAAAAGCGAAGCTTTTTACCATTTGATGCAGTAGTTAACGAGTCATCGAGTTTTACTACTGCACATCCCGTATCCGCGCTCCTCGGCTGCGTGGACGTAGGCCACGAGACGAGGTAAGCGTGATACCGGGATAGTTTGAAGGGGTGTAGCCTTGGCGAAGGAGGATGACATTAAAAATTCATAGCTCTTTAACATCGCCCATCCTAGATAGTATTGGAACGGTAATTTGCTTACACAATCTCGTGCAGGCAATCGACCGTTCCATAACTCAGGAGAAAAACATGTCTACTAATGGTTCGACAATTGATTCAATGTCTTACGATGAGTGTGTTCGGATTCTCACTGAACATCTCACCTCCGCTGAAGCAAACGCTTACTTTTTGCAAGAAAGGCGTTTAAGTAACCAATTGCTTCATACACCAATTGGGGGACGCCCTGCTTGCTCGGCAGCTATTGTTCAAAAAGGAAAATTACACGCTGCGCGAAAAAAAGTCAGGGAAATCCTGG
>JACPFZ010000011.1 GCA_016182725.1 Candidatus Gottesmanbacteria bacterium | reverse complement strand
AGGGTGTTGTCGGCCACGGCCGACGATCGTGGAACGCGTGCCGGCGGCAAACGCGACCGCGGTGTGTCGGAACGCGCAGATTACCGTCCGATTCAGTGAGAACATGGATCCCGGATCCGTGGGGAAGGTGACGGACGCCGCGAGTAGCACCACGCGTCAGCGCGGCGCAGTGCTCGAGCGGTGCCGATACCAGGCGAGTTGCGGGACCGGTGGAGCGATAACGCCTGCAGGAGCGCGGGTATGTAAACTCGCGGCGGATATTGCGGAGGCGGGAACCGAGCGGCGCTGTACGAACGATCTCGATTGCGCGGCGATTCCGGGAACACGGTGCCACGATTCCACGGCGATATGGGAGGAGACGACAGCGACGCCGATCGTCCTCGAGCGCGAACTCTCGTTCATGCTCCCTCGTGCGCTCGATGCGGGAACGAAGTACCGCGTCCGTGTGCGTGGCACAAACGAGGATGTACTCGGAGCGGAGGTGAGCATTCGGTCCCTCGAGGGGACGCGGTTCAAGACGACGAGCACTGCCCTGTTCACCACCGGCAATCAGGTGTGCACCATCAACCGCATCGAAGTAACTCCACCGTCGTACCTCCTCCAGCGTCGGGAGAGTCGGGCACCACTTCGTGCGAGTGCGATCGCGCAAACATCATCGGGCGAGCAACCGATCGTACCGGTGACAGGAACATACACTTGGGGGTATACGTGGGCGCCGTCTGTAGGAAATCCTACGGAGGCGGGTGAAGACATCACCACGACCGCACCGAACTGGACTGACCCGAAAACGACGACGCAGTATCCTTGTGCCGCAACGGAACGATGTGCGTTTAAGCCCGCGGAGCCCGCAAAGAATGGGGATGGAAGCACGAATATGACTTATCAAAAATGACGAAAGTGATGATACGGGAGTTGCAAAAAAAATTCAAAGGAGGCGTATGACCGATCCGCTCAAACCGTACTACAACACCATTGCCCAGATGAAAGAAAAAGGCCTGTATACACCCGTTCGCGTTTTGGAGTCTCCTCAAGGGCCGTGGTTTACCGTGGATGGGAAAAAACTTTTGAACTTCTGCTCGAATAATTATCTGGGATTTGCTCAAGACAAACGACTCGTCGCCGCAGTTGTGAAATCTGTTAAAAAATATGGCGTAGGAGCCGGCGCGGTCCGGCCTATTTCCGGAAATCTCAAACTTCATATGGAGGCCGAAAAAGCACTGGCGAAGTTCAAAGGTGCCGAGGCGGCATTCCTTTTACCCGGAGGATTTATTGCCAATATCGTTGCCATCGCCACCATTGTGGGCAAAGAAGACATCGTTATTTCCGACGAACTCAATCATGCAAGTATTATCGATGCCATTAAGCTTGCGCAGGTCAAAAATAAGTTTATTTATAAACATAAAGACATGGCGGAGCTTGAGATGAAGCTGAAGGAAGCGGTGAAGATTGCTGAAACCCTTCGGCAAAGCTCAGGGCGAGTCCCGATTATTTTGGTGGTCAGCGACGGCGTATTTAGTATGGACGGGGATATCGCTCCGCTACCCCAGATTGTAAAGCTCGCCAAACAATACGGTGCCATTACCATTGTGGATGATGCCCACGGGGAAGGGGTTCTTGGGGAAGGACGGGGTATTGCACATCACTTCAAACTGCAAGGACAATTGGACATTGAAGTCGGGACGCTTTCGAAAGCATTCGGCGTATTGGGCGGCGTGATTACGGGGAAAAAAGAACTTATTGAATATTATCGTCAAAAGGGGAGACCGTATCTTTTTTCCACCGGTTTATCTGTTGCAGATGCTGCTGCGGTTTTGGAAGGGGTCAAAATTTTGTCCCGATCAAGTACGCTTGTTAAAAAACTGTGGGACAATGCACACTATCTGCGAAGCGAGTTTAAAAAACTGGGTTTTGATACCGGACGCACCGAAACGCCGATTACGCCGGTGATGCTGGGCGACGAAAACCTAGCAAAAACGTTCAGCGCGAAGCTGTTTGCGCGCGGAGTTTTTGCAACGCCGATTAAGTTTCCTATGGTTGCCATGGGAAAAGCGCGCATCCGGGTTATGCCTACAGCCACGCATAGCAAAAAAGATTTAGACTTCGGCATCGCCGCATTTGCGAAAGTGGGGAAAGAGCTGGGCGTGTGGCAGTAATTCCCAAGGTGTGTAAGTGTCCACACCTCTAAGGTGTGAAATAAGGTGTGAAATAAGGTGTGAAAATATAGTGTGATACACTTACTCCATGAAACGATGGATCGCGTTTGGGTGTGGTCTCGTCATCAGTGTACTGGTTGCCATATTTGTTGTTACGCTCTACCGACCACAGATTATTTCCACCTTGGGTGAACTTATAGAGAAGCCGCTGGATAAATACACGATTGAAAATTTAGCTTTGAAAGGAAGTGCCTTGCAAAGCTATGGTCCGATTATTCTTGATGAGCCACTTACGACCAGAGCAGCCTATACGGCATATAGATTTCACTTTATGAGCGACAGCAAGAAGGTGACAGGACTTGCCCATATTCCAGCTTCCGATACCGGGAATCAAAGTATCAAACAGTATCCGGTGATTGTGCAGTTTCGGGGGTATGTGGATCGGGAAAAATATACACCCGGCGAAGGGACAAAACGCAGTGGCGAAGTGTTTGCGCAAAACGGATTTATCACCTTGGCGCCGGACTTTTTAGGATACGGCGGGTCGGCAAGCCCATCAGCCGATGTGTTTGAAGAACGGTTTGAAACGTACACAACCGCGCTTAATCTTCTTGCTTCTGTCGGGTCGTTACCCATTGCTGATTCCTCAAAGATTGGCATGTGGAGCCACAGCAATGGCGGCCAGATTGCGTTGACTGTTTTAGAAATTCTCGGAAAACCAATCCCGACGACTCTTTGGGCGCCGGTTAGTAAACCCTTTCCGTATTCAATCCTTTATTACACTGATGACTTCAATGATCACGGGAAGGCGCTGCGTAAGCGACTCGCCAAATTTGAAAGAGACTACGATGTGGAGCTATATTCTTTGACGAATTATCTAGATCGCATTGCAGCACCTATCCAAATTCATCAGGGAAGCGCCGACGAGTACGTGCCGCAAAAATGGAGCGATGAGTTGGTAGAGAACTTAAAAATTAAAAATGTAAACTTAAAACTGGATTATTTTGTCTACCCCGGTGCCGATCATGACCTCCTGCCTAGTTGGAATCTCGTCGTCTCCCGCGACATCGAATTTTTTCGCAAGAACCTTCGTTAACGGAAGACAAGAAGCAATACTTTCGTCACGATAAAGGCAATAGCGGCACATATCGGGAATGTGAGAAGCCATGCCGCGACGATATTGCCGGCGACTCCCCAGCGGACCCCTCTGCGGCGTTGGGCAGAGCCCACACCCATGATCGAGGTGTTGATGATGTGCGTTGTGGAAAGAGGAATCCCCATGCGCGAGGCAATTTCTATGGCACTTGCTGCTGCGGTTTCTGCGGCAAAGCCGTGCTGGGGCTCAAGCTTGGTCAAGTTCATCCCCATGGTTTTGATGATGCGCCAACCGCCGATGGAGGTACCGATACCCATAACACTTGCGCACAGGAGGATTACCCACCAGGGGACGGTAAATTGCTGGGTGACCCCCGCTAAAAGAAGCGCGAGGGCAAATGTGCCGATAAACTTTTGACCGTCATTACTGCCGTGACCAAACGCCATGAAGGCAGCGGAGAAAATTTGGAGTTTTCCAAATGTCCGCCGCACGCGGGAAATGGGCGTGCGTTGAAACATCCAGGCGATGCCAACGAACAAGAGATAGGCAAGGCCGTAGCCAATGAATGTGGAAAAGACCAAGCCCCATCCCACCTTGATCCATCCTTCGGATAGAAGTGCTTGGGGACCTGCCGCGGCAAATCCGGCTCCTGCCAAGCCGGAAATAAGCGCGTGGGACTCGCTGGTCGGGAGTCCATATTTCCACGCCAAGGTACTCCAGAGAATAATGCCCACCATTGCTGCAGCCAAGGTATAGAGGTTTATGATATCCGCTTTCACGATACCGGTACCGATGGTTACGGCGACGGCGGTACCGGAAAACGCGCCGGCAATATTGAGGAGTGTTGCCAGAATCACTGCTTTCCGGGGGGTGAGCACGCGGGTGGAAACTACGGTTGCTATGGCATTGGGCGCATCTGTCCAGCCGTTGACAAATTCCGCCCACAATATGAGAAAAAGCACAAAGAAAAGAAGCGGTGAAAGTGGAGGCATAGGTTAAAAGTTTTTGACGATGATGACTTCCACAATATCCGCCACGTGCTCGGACTCATCCAGCACCCGCTCCATGGTTTCATACAGATCTTTCCATTTGATGAGGGTGATGGCGTTTTTTTGCCGCGAAAATAGTTCCTTGATCGCGTGGCGGATGAGGGTATCGCCTTCGTTTTCTTTTGTGTGGATATCTCGGATGTACTGCTTCATGTTCCCCGCGTGTTTTTCCCTGTATTTGAGCGTTGCAATGAGTTTTTGGATGTGCACCGTGGTTTGGGAGATGATTTCGGCAAACTCTTTCAGTTTTCCGTTGTCTTTTGCCATGCCATTGTAGAGGACGATTTTTGATGCGACTTCTTCGATTTGGTCAATGACTTCATCAAGATTTCTTGCAAGTTCGTGGATGTCTTCGCGGTCTATGGGAGTTATGAATGTGCGCTGGGCTTCGGTCGCAAGTTTATGGCAGATTGCGTCAGCTCGAAGTTCCAATTTACGGATCTTTTGCGCTGTTTGAGCAGCGTGTTTTGTGCGAACTTGCATGGTTTTTAGCTGGGTACCCGCCTCGGAGACGGTATCGGCAAGTTCTTCAAACATCGCAAAGAATTGGGGAGTTTTTGGGAAGAGATTCATACGTTTAGTAGCCAGCGTGTTTACACTGAAAAATTTTCTTAAATTTTTTAGTGCTGAGGCTAGGATTCGAACCTAGGTAGCCCTTTCGAGCGCTTGTTTTACAGACAAGTCCGATTGTCCACTCCGGCACCTCAGCAACGTTCCAATTATACTCAATTTCTTCCAAAGTTGGTATACTGAGCCTACTCTATGGTGACGAAAAATAGGCTCAAGGACAAAGTGCGGCCGGTAGCGCGGCAAATGGCGGGAATCGGCAATGTATACCGGTTGGCAATCGTTTATCTTTTGGCTTCCGGCGAGCTTTTATCACGCGAAATCGTTGCCGCTTTGGGTCTACCCCAAAATCTCGTTTCCCATCACCTAAAAATACTCGTGACCACGGGTTGGATCAGGCGGGAACGGACAGGGAGGAAAGTTACCTATACGCTGAACGAGAAAGCATTTTTGAGTCTTCAAAAACTTTTAGCCGATACTTACTTTGGCCGCCGGATATTATCCAGTCGCTAACTTTTCATAGAGCGCCACATATTTTGCGGCACTCACGTTCCATGAAAAGTCCGTACGCATTGCCGCCTCCACCATATTTTCGTATTTTACCGGGTCACTTTTCCAGATCCTTGCTCCTTCGTTTACTGCCTTTTCCAGTGCCTCGGCACTATAGTCATTAAATAAAAATCCGTTGACCCTGTCGCTTATCGAATCCGCGAGTCCCCCAACTTTATGAGCTATGGGGAGAGTTCCAAAGAGCATTGCGATCATCTGTATTAAGCCGCATGGCTCAAATTTTGACGGGATCAGGACAAAATCTGAACCTGCATATATTTGATGCGCCAGAGCTTCATCAAATACAAAGTTGCACGATATATGTTTGGGAAAGAATTTGGATAACCATTCGTATCGCTCCTGCCAATGCACATCACCGGTTCCCAGTATCACAAACTCGTATGCATCCAAATCAATGCGCCGGAGCATTTTGTGCAGGATGTCAATGCCTTTTTGCTGCGGATCCAGTCTGCCGATAAAAGAGAGGAGCGGCAACGATCCATCTACTTTGAGCCCGAGTTTTCTCTGGAGAGACAATTTGTTTCGTCTTTTTCCTTCTTTCCAATCGTATAGTTTGGTTTTTGGAGTTGCCGGAGGAAATTCTTGTCTTTTTGTCACATAGGGATATTTCACTGACTGATGATACATGAAATACCGCCAATCATTGTCTATGCCATTGAGAATGCCAAATACCTTTGCTTCTTTTCCTCGAATGATATCTTCCAGTCCGGCGCCGTACTCTTCAGTCATGATTTCTCTTGCATAGGTCGGAGAAACGGTCGTGATGATGTCCGCGTGGATAATGCCTTCCAATAAAACGTTTATTTTTTTGGATTCTATTTCCCACTGGACCACGTGACATCTGCTTTGATCTATACCGAGCTTATGGACAACTTCTATGCCCGTTCTTCCCTGATAAGAAATATTGTGAATGGTGAGCATGCTTTTGGTTGCCATCTTGTATTCTTTGAGGAGGAGCGGAATGAGCCCCGTGTGGAGATCATTACAATGAATAATGGCAGGTGTCCAGGAGAACGCATTCGTTTTCACCGCCGCCACTACAGCGAAGGAGAAAAAGGGATAGGTATCCAGGGAATTGGCTACATTGAGATATTTTTTGTTTTTCAGAAGATAGACGGGTATGTCGCTTATCGGGTGATGCACTTCATAAATTTCCACTTTTTCCGCCACCCCGCCATACCGACAGGAAATTTGCCCGATCTTTTTTCTTTTCTGTTTTCCGAGATTGAGGACTTTATAATAGGGGATGATGATCCGTATATCAACGCCCGTTTCTTTGAGCGCCATCGGTAGAGATCTGGCAACATCGCCGAGAGCCCTTTGTCAGAATCGAACTGACGTCAACAGTTTATCCCATCACCATCTTGCTCGTCAGTCTACGGAGCCTTCAGACAGAATCGAACTGTCGTCAGCGGTTTACAAAACCGTCGCTCTGCCATTGAGCTATGGAGGCGAGCTTAGATGTGCGGGAGCCCGCATTTCTATGCCAAATTTTATCAAATTTGGCAAGAAAGTGCTGGGACAAAACCGTCGCTTTTACCCTGAAAATTGCATTGCAATTTTTACGGGCTGCCGTTGACCGCGAGAAGGGCAGTATTCTTGATCGCATTGTAGCAGAGAGAATAGGGGAACAGCAAACCCGAGAAGTGTCAAGAAGAATGATGAACTATTAGTTCGCCCGCGGGGTTTGAAGGTATTTTCCCCGATTACATAATCGGATGGACTGTCATCTAGCCCACAGGCTACATGAACTTCGTCCTGTTCCCCCTCTTTCTCCGTAGAAAGAGGGGGTACCTCATTGTGTCTGAACTTGTGGAGGAAAATATTCTTCAACACGCTCCACACGGGCATAGTCACTATATGATAGATTATCCGCGCTTGTCAAGTGGCACATGGAACGTATTGACAACGTGCATTGTAATTCGTTACCATGAGGAATGTTTGAAAGGAGGATGTATGAGCGCAGAAAATGGAAGATGTGGATACTTGCGTCGCTGCATGGATAAGCGGTTTGGGGAGAAAACCCGGAAATCCTTTGAACAGGCTACCGGATTAGGCCCCGAAGATTATTGGGATGAATCCTACCCCGGAGGGTCAGCCATTCCCGCAGATGAAACTGGAGTTACGTATGCGTTTGAACATGGGGCGAGCGTGTTTGGTTGGCAAGCACACGGGGATCACTGTGGCGGTCAAAAAGGTGTTCCCGACAGTGAAATTCAAGAGAGGCTTGATACACAGATTGCCAAGCTCAAACAAAAATACCCCGGCAGACACTTCAGAATTTTTGCTACAGAAGAAGGAATTGATATTCAAGAGGTTAAATAAGTGGCGCGTTGGGAAGAAGGATGGAAAGAATGAAGTTAATGATCGGGCTAATAAGGGCGATGATCGGTGCTACCCGGCCAAAGAGAGGAAAAATGAGAAATAAAAGAAATAACAGGCCATACGGCTCCAGTTGATACCACTGGCGTGCATATTCTTCCGGCAAAATGCCTCCTACAATTTTGAATCCATCCAATGGGTGGACCGGGATCAGGTTAAAAATTGCAAGCATGACGTTGAGGACGACGATCGGTTGCAACATGCCAATTGCCAAATACACTAATACGCCAATAACTGAGTTGGAAAGAAGGGGAAGGCGAAAATTAAATAAGATGTGGAGAGCGATTGAACAAGCGAGCGCAACCACGAGGTTCGATGCCGGCCCGGCGAGGGAAATGACTGCTGCATCGCGGCGCGGATGGCGAAGATTGAAGGGGTCAAACTGCACTGGTTTGCCCCACCCAAAGCGGATAAGGAGGAGCATCAGAGTACCCAGAGGATCCAGGTGCGCTAAAGGATTGAGGGTGAGTCTGCCCTGGAGTCGCGGGGTGGGGTCGCCCAGCCGTTCCGCTGCAAAGGCATGCGAAAATTCATGGATCGTGATTGCCATCATAAGTGCCACCAGCCAAAAGACGAAGGAGATCGGATTGTTGAAAAGCTCACCCAACATATGATATAATTATATCCTACTTCGTAGGAATTTGAAATTTTCAATTTAAAATTTGAAATTAAAAATTAAGAATTAAGGAATATGGCCTATCAATGTGATCTTTGTGGAAAAAAATCATACGCAGGACGATCTCACACGCATCACACCGGTGTGGCGGGAGGACAATGGAAAAAACGTGCGCCAGTAACGCTGCGTTCTTTTCGGCCGAACCTGCACTGGGTGACGTTACCACTTCATGGGGCGATGCAGCGGGTTCATGCCTGTGCAAAATGTATCAAGCGGGCGCGTTTTGACCTTAAGAAACACACTTCAGGAACTCTTCAGACAGCATAACAAACTTTTTAACTTATCGTGTTGAATTCTTTGGTGTAGTCACCGATTCGCACAGGAATGTCTGGCAACTGGGATTAGTTGGATCGCGTTTAAACTTCCATTCGCCGCCCGGACAATCTTCAATGCGGGGAAGGTTCGCTTGTGGACAGGTAAGACCAGCTTTGCTGCGCACGTCAAAACTCACTCCTTGCATGGCAGACAGGACGACTACCAGAAGGATGAACGAAAGAGTGAGGAAAATAATGAAATTCCATGCGGAAAGGTCTTGTTTTCGAAATAAACTTCTGCGGCGGCTTACTTTTGCCATAAATATCTTTCTTTATCCAGAGTAGAACATGAGGAACATGGGTGTCAAGAGGGGAGAAGATACACAGAAGAAAATTGGGAAAACGGGATCGGATTTTTGCCTTCGAGTTGCACGGTGTCAATGACTAAATTTTTATCCCGAAGATGAAGTTTGAGAATTTTTAGTCGTTTTTGGCCAAGGAGGGTCCATATGCCCGGCCAGGGATCGAGGGCGCGGAATTTTCGGTCAATACGACTCGCATCGTTACCAGTCTCCATGGCTTGTTGCAACGATTTCCACGGTTCAAACCCATCGTCTCGCGTCAACCGTCGGGCATACGAGGATATTCCTGAGGTGCGAAGCTGTATCACCTCTAAGGTGTGATGGGTGTGATGGCTAGACACCTGCGGTTTTCCTCTGTTTTTGCCGCTGAGATAGTCGGGGAGAACATCGATGAGAAGCTCAGCGCCAAGAGTGAAAAGTTTCGGATACAAGATAGTAGTTGTATCTGTGGGGAGAATCGGGATTTTCTTTTGTGCAATAATGTTTCCTTCATCAAAATGTTCTGCTAACGTCACAATCGTCACTCCGGTTTGGTTGTCGCCGGAGAGTATCGCCCATGGCACCGGGTCGGCTCCGCGCCAGCGCGGTAAAAGCGACGGATGAACATTGAGTCCGCCATGTTTGGTTGACATAATCGTTGGCCAAGGAATTTTCTGACCATACGATGCGCTTATCAGGAGGTCTACTTGGAGTGGTTGAAGCGTACCCGTGACTGTTTTTTCGTTTTCATACAACCACGGCTTTTCTGGGTGTGAGGGAAACGAAAGCGTCGGTATGCCGTGATCTTTTGCCCACGTCTCGACCGGTGTCAGAGAGACGATCTGTTTGCGGCTCATTGGCCTGGGGGGTTGGGTGACGACGGCAACAACAGTGATACGTGATAGGTGAGAAGTGAGAAGTTTTTCCAGGACGAGCACTGATTCATTCGTAGAGCCGAAGAAAACAGTCGTAACAGAAGTCATATTCACGTGTTACCATGCTAACATGTTACCATGGGAGAGTTAGATGGAAATTTCCTCTAATATTTCTTTCCCTTCTTTATCTTTCGTTGCTTGATACATCTTTCCCTTCTGTTCTAATACCCGTTGGGTAAAAAGAATGCCATCCACATGGTCTATTTCGTGTTGGATGATGGTGGCCAGAAAGCCGGTAAACGCTTCCTCATGTGTTGTTCCCTTTTCGTCTTGATAGTGCAAGATGAGCGATTGATTTCGCTTGACCCTTCCCCAAATGTTAGGAATAGATAAGCACCCTTCTAGCTTGTTTGTTCTTTCCGGTACTCCGTCTGTTTCGCCTGTTGCGGAAACAATGCGGGGGTTGATAAAGACTCGGATCATTGCTGTTTCCTTAGGCCGGGTAACGAATATCCGATACGATTCACCGATTTGGGGAGCCGCAAGTCCCACGCCCTTGGGGTTTTTCGTGGTATGGAGCGTTTGTTTCATGTCCGCGATGAGGCGCAAGAGGTTACTATCAAACGACACTACCTGCTTTGCGCTCGTCGTGAGCACGCTATGGGGGACAACAACGATGGATTTCATTGTTTGAGTTGTTCGGTAAAGTCTTTATCGTTTGGGTCAACCTTCGTCAGGTATTGTTGCAAAACTCCCCGGGCAAGATCTTCCTTTCCTTGTGTCTTGTAGAATATCACCAGAGCCGCATATGCATCCCGATAATTGGGCTTGAGATCAATGGTTTCTTGGAGCGCTGAAACCGCTTTTTGGTTTTCTCCGAATTTTCCATACAACACGGCAATGTTATAGGTGATTTTAGGATCTGTTGGAGCCAGAGTCAAGGCGCGTTGTAACGCTTCCAATGCCGCTTTGGCAAATGTCGGATCAAAGGCGGCAATAGCATAGTAAATTTTGGTCCGCGATTTCCAAAAGTTGACGTTATTTGGCGAAATGGAAAGTGCCTTATCGCTTTCCTGCAAGCTTTGTTGGGCGAAAAGGGCAGCAGTAGTGGCATTTTGAGCCTCGATTTCTCCTGCGGCAAGCTGGGCCAATATGACGCTGTATTCATCGCGATAGACCGGCTCGAGCGGATTTCCCTCTATTGCGGCTCTTAAGTAATTTTTTGCTTCCAGGATTTTCCCGAACCGGTTGTATTGATAGCCTTTTGCGTAGTCGGTATCAGCAATCCAGAAACGGGTAAGCACATACAGGAGAAAGATGCTCATTACAATGACCAACAGATACAAGACGCGGGAAACGGATTGGGAAAGTTGTAGTGTTCGGATAAGAAATTTGTGCGGCTGTTCCTCTGAAGCGAAGATCATTGCCGGAAAAAGGAAGAGAAACAGTTGCATGATGACGACGGAGAAGCCAAAAAAGTTGGTGATGAGGATGGAAAACCAGCCGGCAAAAAGAGAATTAAGAATTAGGATTGACGAATTATGAATGGAAGACTCAGAATCTTTTTTATTCGTAAATCGTAATTCGTAAATCGTAATTCGTGCATACCATACAATAAACGCCCCGAGGAAGAGTAGGTAGCTTCCCAATCCGAAGATTCCCGTTGTTGTCAGGTAGTTGAGGTACTCATTGTGCGCTTTGTTGTAAAGAAAATCCCATTCGCTGGTCAGGTTGTGTGCTTTGGGCTTATTTTGGTAAAAGGCGAATGCAAATGTTTCCGTACCGGTGCCGACCAAAAACGTTTTTACTGAGCTTTTCCAGGCCGTGATTGCGCCTTCCCACACATATTTGCGTATAACTCCTGATTCCGTGCCGCCGGAGGAAAGGAGCGTATCGGTTTTTACCGCGCTTTGCGCTTGTGTTTTCGTTTGTGTCGTGCGGTTGCGAACGCTTTCCAGCGTTATATATTTATCCAAAAATTCAACATTCGTTCCCACGAAAAAGATAATGACCGCGAAAGCCACATGGAGCATGGCAAAATTCCGCAAGGCCCCGCCTGGGCGAGGCCTTATAAAAACGAGTGCCCACAACAGGGCATCGGCGATGGCAAAGCCCATAAGACCAGACCTCGATTTCGTGAAGAGAAGAACGGTAAAAAATAACAAACTTGTTACACCCCACAGCCAAAACCCGGGCTGTTTCAGTTTTTTACTGATGGCAAGTACCAGGCTCACGGGGATGAGAGCCGCAAGGTACGCGGCTAACCAGTTGGGTTGACCCAGTGTGGCAAACACCCGATTTTGCACATCCTGCACCCAACAAGCAACGTCGAACTTGCCGGTAAACAGAAGACAACTTACCGAGTAGCCAAAGTGCTCCAAAGCGGCGTAGAGGGCAACAATCGTGGCGCTTGCTAACATTATCTTAAGCAAATGAGTCAAATTGGTCTCATTAGTCCAATTGGAGACAAATGCATAGTAGAGGAGGATATAGCTTATAACGGAAAACATTCCGCCGTTAAATCTGCTGTAATAGCCAAGCCAAGAAACATGTGGATCCATAGAAAAGACGGTTGCCAAAAGCTGCGATCCAACAAAAAGGGCAATCGGTATATCCAGAGGCGTACGCCGTATGTGGACTTCTTTTGCATGGATCATTTTTATTGCCCACGCAAGGACAATAACTACCGTCAGCGCGTACGTGATCATCATTTTGTTATATTCAAATAATTCATAATTACTTGAGGTGAGAATGAAGGGAACAAGGATGAAGAGAAGTGCAAAACTCCACTCGATAATTCTGGTACACCATTTGGTGATATCCATGAGCACAAGTATACCACACTCATTTTGAGAGGAAACCAAGGTTTCCTCTCAACGCGACTGAGCAAAGCTCATCCTCACTTCGTTCAGACAGGGTCGCTGCTCTCTTTCCTTTTTATGTTACAATGTCCCCACGATGTTGGGTGCACTTTTCGGACTTTTTTCCCATGATTTAGGTATTGATTTGGGTACGGCAAATACGCTCGTCTACGTGCGCGGGAAAGGCATTGTGATTCGGGAACCGTCAGTGGTTGCCAGGCACCGTAAAACCAAACAGATTTTGGCAATCGGGAGTGAGGCTAAACGCATGTTGGGGAAAACGCCGCAAACGATTGAAGCATTCCGTCCTCTCAAAGACGGGGTGATAGCTGACTTTGATGCCACGGCCGCAATGCTGAAACACTACATCACGCTCGTGCATCAGTCGCCAAGGCCTTCTATGATGCCCAAAATTCCCCGGCCAAAAGTAGTCGTCGGTATCCCCTCAGGGGTTACGGAAGTAGAACGCCGGGCAGTACAGGAAGCAGCGATCATGGCCGGAGCGCGCGAAGCGTATCTTATCGAAGAGCCTATGGCAGCAGCAATCGGTGCCGGGCTTCCTATTGAAGAAAGTTCCGGTTCTTTCATCTGTGATATTGGCGGCGGAACCAGTGAAATTGCCGTGCTTTCGCTTGGCGGCATTGTCGTGAACCGCAGCATCCGCATCGCAGGGGACGAGATGGATGAAGCGGTCATGACGTTTGTGCGCTTGAGACACTCGCTTTTTATTGGGGAACCCACTGCCGAAGAAGTAAAAATTGCGATTGGTTCGGCGTACCCCATGGACAAAATGGAGCGGGCAACGGTTGTGCGTGGTCGCGATGTAGAAACGGGGTTGCCTAAATCGGTTCGGTTAAACGAAGCGGAAGTTCGGGAGGCTATCGCTTCTGTGATTGCCCAAATTGTTGAAGCAATCTCCGAAACGATCCAAGAGTCGCCGCCGGAGTTAGTCGGTGACATCGTGGAACACGGGATTGTACTTGCCGGTGGTGGGTCGCTTATCCGCGGAATAGATAAACTCATTGCGACAGAACTCAAAATGCCAGTGTGGGTGACGGATGATCCGCAGACGGCGGTCGTGCGCGGCTGCGGTAAGCTCTTAGATGATCCCGCGCTTCTTCGGAAAGTAAAAGTCGCAGCACGAAAAGTATGAAGAAGCTCGCAATGATCAGCTCCCGACTTTTTGATCCGATCAATATCCTTGCCGTTATCGGGGTTGGTGCGATGGTACGAAGCGGGAATACACAGTTTCTCCCTGTTTTTGTTTTTGGCATGGTGTTGCCGCCATTTGCTCTCCTCCTGTGGGCAGTAAAAACTCGACGGATAACCAATTTGGATGTGAGTAATCGCAGGCAGAGAATCGGTGTGCTTTCGGTATTCGTTTTTCTTCTTTTTTTTGATTTCTTCATAGTGAAGAATTTTGGCAATGCGTATCTTTTACACATTTTCTCTCTTTTTCTTTTATGGTTTGCTGGATTTTTCGGAGTCACCTTGTTTTGGAAAATTTCCGGGCATACCAGTACGCTGACGGTGGCGTCTTTTTTGGTCATCCAATGGTTCGGGTGGGACTGGTGGCCGATTCTTTTGACCATTCCACTTGTTAGTTGGGCACGGGTAAAACGAAAAAATCATACCTTTACACAGGTAGTTGCCGGAGTGCTGTACTCCGTGAGTTTTATAGGATTCATGCGACTGACAGGACTTCTATGAAGCTGGGAAAAGCTTTCTCCGACACGGTGATCGTCGAAAAAAGGCACGCCGTGCATCTTTCTTCTGATGGGCAGCGCGCATGGTGGTTGGGCGCTGGGCGTGCACTTCTTTTTGCAACCCTCCTGTTTGTGGTATTTTTTGTGCTTTTTTTCCGATTGTTTTCTTTGACGGTGGTTAAGGGTCATGAGTATCGCGTTTTGGCTGACGGGAATCGAACACGGGAACGCACCCGTCATGCGCCGCGCGGGCTTCTTCTTGACCGTACCGGAAAGCCTCTCGTTGTCAACGTCTTGCAAGGCTTGGGATATGTGCGGCAATACGTGTACCCCAGTGCGCTTGCGCATGTGGTGGGGTATACAGGAGAACTTACCGAGAAAGAACTGAAAGATGAATATTACACCATCCGCAACTACCGCCCTGGGGATCGCGTGGGGAGGACGGGTGCGGAAGCCGTATTTGAAGAGCGACTTCGTGGTCGGGACGGAAGAGAACTCGTAGAGGTTGATGCCAGCGGAAATACACTACGCATCCTCGGCCGAGACAGCGAAAAACCGGGGGAAACTATTACGCTATCTCTTGATGCGTCCATTGCACAGGTAGCACAGGATGCATTTCCCGCAGGCTACAAGGGTGCAGTGGTGGTGAGTGTTCCTAAAACCGGTGAAATTCTTGCATTGTATTCGAGTCCAACATTTTCTCTCAATGATTTTTCGCAGGTGTTGAGTGATAGCGCCTATAAAATACTCATAGACCATCCGGATAGGCCGATGTTTGACCGCGCCATCGGCGGCGTGTATCCACCGGGTTCGACATTTAAGCTGGTGACCTCTCTTGCGGGTCTGGAAACCGGCACCATTGACCCGCAGACGGTTATCGAAGACGTGGGCGTCATTACCATCGGGCCGTTTTCGTTTCCGAACTGGTATTTCTTGAAATACGGTAAAACAGAAGGATCTATGGATATCGTTCGTGCACTGAAGCGCAGCAACGACATATTTTTTTATAGGGTAGGAGAGATGGTAGGGATCACAAAGCTTGCCGACTGGGCACGTCGGGTTGGCATCGGCAAACCGTTAGGGGTTGAGCTTCCTGGTGAAGCAACCGGGCTTATCCCAGATCCGGCTTGGAAAAATCTCAACTTTGTTTCCAAAGAGGAACGAGAAGCGCGCGCAAACCTTTGGTACACGGGCGATACGTATCACGTGGCCATCGGGCAGGGATACCTTTTGACGACTCCTCTGCAAGTAAACGCGTGGACCAATGTGATTGCCAATGGCGGAAAATTGTGCAAACCCACCCTTCGTCGGCTGACCTCCTTAGGGCAAACCAACTGTAAAGATTTAGGAATACAGAAAGAAACCATACAGCTTATAACCGAAGGGATGAAGCAAGCATGTGACACCGGTGGGACGGGCTGGCCGCTATTCGAATTCAAAATTCAAAATTCAAAATTCAAAATTGATGAGCAAGAATCGACTCCTGCAGCGTCATTGACGCGAGTTCCGGTGGCCTGCAAGACCGGGACAGCAGAATTCGGCGATCCCCAAAATCGCACGCACGCGTGGTTTACTGCGTTTGCACCAATTCCTGAAGAACTAGCTTCAAAAGGGGTGGCCTTAAAGGGGTCACCCGTCATCAGCGGCGAACCTGAGATTTCCGTCACCGTGCTTGTTGAAGGCGCAGGGGAAGGGAGCGATGTTGCCGCTCCTGTTGCAAAAAAAATATTGGAAGAATGGTTTCGAAGATAATATACTTATGCTATGAATCCAAGTATTTCCGTCATTATCCCCGTCTACAACGAAGAGCGCACGATTGCTTCTGTAGTGGAAATCGTGCGCATCTGGAGGAAAGCACGCGAGATTATCATCGTCGATGACGGATCTACGGACAATACGCGCAAAGCAATCAAACAATTTAAAAAAGACATTATCCTTCTTCACGAAAAAGAAAACCATGGCAAGGGGTATGCCGTAGCAAAAGGAATTGAAAAAGCAAAAGGAGACATGTTGCTTTTTATTGACGGAGATATATTAGGACTGACCCACAAAGACCTTGATCAACTGATATCGCCTGTTATTGCCAGAAAAGCAGAAATGACCGTGGGGAATTATGAAAAAGATAGACCAACGAAGCAATTTAAGATACTCAGCGGAGAACGGGCACTTTGGAAAAAAGATATTCTGCCATTAGTTGAGAAATTAAAGACTGTAGGGTATGGCATGGAACTGCTCATAACCGATTATTATAAAAATAAACCGGTAACGTATGTCGATTTACCCTTTGTTTCTCCATTTTTGAAGTTTGAAAAACAACCGACGAATGAAGCAGTGCGTTCGTATGTTAAGGAAGCGCGGGATCTTCTCATGCAGGTAGTGCGTCAGCAGGCAGGAGAACTTACTCCACCGCAAGCAAAACGCCTGTATAACACCATTGCCCAATACCTCAAACAAGCGTTAGACTATGTGCAATGATCGATGAAGAAAAAACGTATTGGATAGGATTTAGTATGTTCCCCGGTATCGGTCCGGTCCGATTCAAACTTCTCACGAGTTACTTCGGATCTGCAAAAGCTGCATGGAAGGCGCCGGTTAAAGAATGTATTGAGATTGGACTTGGCGAAACATTGACCCATCAGTTTGATGATTTTCGCAATACCTTCGATATTTCTGCATACCTTACGGAACTTAAAAGTAATAACGCGAGCGTAGTGACACTAGTCGACCCTCATTACCCTAAACTTCTCAAACAGATTGCTGATGCACCGTTTGTTCTATACATTAAAGGAAAACGCGGCACGACGCCAATAAACCTTGAGCGCACCATTGGTGTCGTGGGAACTCGAAAAATGACCCCCTATGGCGAAGAAGTCACGCGGAAGCTGGTGGAGGGGCTCGTTTTCGCTGGATTTACCATTGTATCTGGCATGGCCTATGGTGTAGATGCCTGCGCGCACCAAGCAGCACTTGATATAGGCGGCACAACAATTGCGGTACTCGGTTGCGGTATTGACATTATTGCGCCATCAAGCAATGCTAGATTGTACCGTACCATTGCCGATGGCCATGGAGCTATTGTGTCGGAAATGCCATTGGGGATGCGCCCGAACAAAGGACTATTTCCAGCGCGCAATCGCATCATCAGCGGCTTATCATTAGGTGTTGTGGTGACGGAAGGCGCAGACGATAGTGGGGCCCTTATCACCGCGCGAAATGCAGCAGAGCAGGGAAGAGAAGTCTTTGCCGTACCCGGTCCCATTACGAGTCCTTACAGCAGGGGTCCCGCAAAACTTTTGAAAAATGGAGCAAAGCTTGTGGAATCGGTGGAGGACATCCTGGAAGAACTGAACCTACGTCACGTAAGCCACAGAGGTCACGTACCAGGGAAGCGGCCTGAAGGAGAAACGGAACAAGAGCGAAAGATTTTGGACATATTAGCAGACCGTCGGGTTCATATTGATGAACTGACTCGGGTATCTGGTTTGACTACGTCAGACGTGGCTGCTACCCTAACCGTTCTTGAGGTTCGGGGTATTATTTGTGATTTCGGAGAAAAAGTCTATGGAATTAATAATCGTTGAATCACCGACCAAAGCACGAACCCTCACCCGTTTTTTGAAGGGAACGTATGCGGTGGAAGCAAGTATCGGGCACGTGCGGGACTTGCCCAAATCAGAACTTGGCGTGGATATCGAGCATGATTTTACTCCGCGGTATATTATCCCGAAAGCCAAACAAAAGCGTGCGGGAGAACTACGCACCGTGGCAAAGAAGGCAGACAACGTTATTCTTGCGACTGACCCCGATCGAGAGGGGGAAGCGATTGCTTGGCACATTGCAGAACTGTTGAAAGAAAAACTGCCTAAAATTACATTTATTCGTATTGCGTTTCATGAAATTACGCGATCAGCTATTGAAGATGCGTTAAAAAATCCCCGCGACATTGACCTCAAGCTTGTTGATGCGCAGCAGGCGCGACGCATCCTGGACCGGCTCGTCGGGTATAAACTGTCTCCACTGCTTTGGCAAAAGTTATCGAAACGCTGGCTTTCTGCAGGCCGCGTGCAGTCCGTTGCCGTGCGGCTTATTGTGGAGCGGGAACGGGAGATTCGTTCGTTTGCAAAGAAAGAATACTGGACGATCCAGGGAGTGTTTTCCCAGCCTGGACTTACCGCACATCTCGTTTCCAAAAACGGCGTTCCGTACGAAGAAAAACTGACGTTTGAACTTTTTGACGGAACATACACTACCACATCAACAACCATCGCAACGGAAGCTGCGGCACAAGCAATTATTGCCGATTTGAAAACGCCGTACACCGTCTCTAGCGTTGATAAAAAAGAAATGAAGCGTCATCCGTATCCGCCGTACACCACAAGCACGCTCACACAGGATGCGGGTCGGAGACTCTACTTTTCCGCAAAAAAAACCATGCAGACTGCGCAGAAACTGTATGAGGAAGGTTTGATTACCTATCATCGGACAGACAGCGTGAACCTGGCGGAAAAATTTATCAGCGAAGCACGAACCTACATTGGCAAGGAATATGGGAAAACGTACGTTGCGGATGCGCCCCGCCGATATCAGACAAAATCAAAAGTTGCGCAGGAAGCTCATGAAGCCATACGGCCGACGGACCCGCATGTGTCTCATGAGTCTCATGGGGAGTTGAATCGGGATCACGCGAGACTCTACGAACTTATCTGGAAACGGGCGATTGCAAGCCAGGCCGCGGAAGCGGTATTTGATTCAACGACGGTGCAGATAACGTCAGGAAACGAATACCTTTTTGAAACACAGGGGTCGGTGGTAAAGTTTGAGGGATTTTTGAAGATTACCGGTAGGGAAACAGAAGAGCAATTTATTCCAAATGTGACCGTTGGTCAAACAGTGCATCTTGCGCAAGCTTTACCGGAGCAACATTTTACGAATCCACCGCCAAGGTATTCCGAGGCAAGCTTAGTGAAAACCCTGGAAGAAAAAGGCATTGGCCGGCCAAGTACGTATGCTCCGATTATTTCTACCATTCAGGAACGCCAATACGTCACCCGTGAAGATAAAAAACTTTTGCCGACGGAGCTGGGGAATACCGTCACGGATTTTTTAGTGAAATACTTCCCGCGCATTATCGATCTTCCGTTTACGGCACGTTTAGAAGATGATTTGGACGCGATAGCAAATGGTGAAAAACAGTGGGTGCCGGTGATTGCAGCCTTTTACGAACCATTTGCGAAGGACCTGGAAAAAACGTATGTGGAGGCGGAAAAGGTAGCAACGCCGGTGGAAAAGCTCGATGAAGCGTGTCCGGAGTGCGGCAATCCGCTCGTTATAAAAATAGGAAGGTTTGGAAAATTTATCGCATGCAGCACATTTCCTACCTGTAAATATACACGGTCCAATGCTCAAAAAGTTGAAGGACTCACCTGTCCGCGCGACGGGGGAGATATTGTCATCAAAAAGACCCGTCGTGGCAAGACATTTTACGGTTGCAGTAATTACCCCACCTGCACATTTGCGGCATGGAAGAAAGAAGACATCAAATGAAATCCGACAAATAAGCAAATCCGACAAATACTACCAATGAGAAAATATTTATCGGATTTGTAGTATTTATAGTATTTGTAGTATTGTATTGGTATGGATGATCGAAGGAAGACGCTCACCGCTGTTGCCATCATTATCGGGTTTGTTGTACTCGTTGTTGTCATTGTCGCATCCGTTCTTTCCCGTAAAAAAATTATTTCGCCAGTTCCCGAAGATAATGCAATAAAAATTATTTTCATTACGCCAACTCCTCCGCCAGCTGGCGGATCGGGGCAAGTACCTGCAACGCCCTCGGCAAGCCCCAAACCAACGAAAAATCCCTCATAAGGGAGTTTGCTATAATAGGATAATGATGAAACTTAATGCGAGAGAGCTTCGGACAATGCCCATGGATGAGAGCGTTGCGCGATCTATTAAGAAACACCCCATTTCGATTATTCTTGATGATGTATTGGATACGTACAATGTAGGGTCGATATTTCGCCTGGCAGATGCTGTGGCGGCGGAAAAGGTATATCTCTGCGGGCAAACGCTGACCCCTCCCAACTCGCGCATCAAAAAAGCATCCATTAACACCTGGCAGTGGGTCAACTGGCAATATGCACCGACTGCGTCGGATGCAATTGCCAAATTGAAAATTGAAAATTCAAAATTGAAAATTGTTGTCGTGGAACAAGACAAGAGAAGCAAACCCTTCTATCAGGTTAGTTATGAATTTCCCATTGCGATCGTTGTCGGCAACGAAACTACTGGTGTGTCCAAAGAAGTCCTTGATATCGCAGATGCAATTGTCGAGCTGCCGATGTGGGGGATTAATAAATCGTTAAACGTCATGGTTTCCTGTGGTATCATTCTTTATGAAGTCATGAAACAAAATCCGGTATAAAAATATTGTTATTTGATTTGCGACCGGTGACCGAAAAAACAATAATTTATGAAACAAAAAGCCACCTTTTTTTTATTGGGCGTTGTGTTGCTTGGATTGTTTGCCGGATTTAGCAAATATGTCAAGCGCGGAGGATTAAAAAAACTCGATTTTGATGTGACGGTGAAATTGCAGGATAACATTCCTTCTAGATTTGATCAACTCATGGATGATGGAGCGATTTTGGCAGACGGCATCGTATCGTCTGTCTTAGTTTTATCTATCACGGCATGGGTATGTATCGGTACAAAAAAGAAACGGTTTTTTTTGGGGGCTGCGGCAATACCGTTAGCATTTTTTGTTTTAGGAGTTTTGGAAATTTATGGCAAAAATATGCTGCCGCATCCTGGCCCGCCGTTTTTTATGGTAAAACAACCAACAACCATTTTTCCTAAGTTTCATGTCGTGCAGCCATATTCATATCCATCGGGGCACGCGGCACGAAGTACATTTCTGGGAGTAATAGTCGGAGCAATTGTTTTCAAACGATTTGCCAGTATGCCGCAAAAAAGGAAGCTCTTTATTTTTCTCATTGCCGGTTATTGCGTCTTTGTCTGGGTGAGTCGTATATATCTCGGGCATCACTGGCTTTCTGATATTGTGGGCGGTGTACTCTTGGGTGCAAGTGTATCTCTTGCGGCAGTTGGGGTCTTGAATTTGTTATTTCGGGGAAGTATAATGCAGAAGCAATGAGGCAGGAACCGTAAGACCATTGGGAAAAGGGTAACACCAACCCGACCACTGGTCGGGTTTTTGATGTGTTAGTTAACGAGTGAATTCTTATTCACAAGTTTACTAACCATCAATCCGTCCGAAGCGAACTTTCGTCTGCATGGCCGTAGGCCTTGAGACGAATTTGAGCGGAGGAGGATTTGACTCATTGAATTAACATTTTTCTTCGTAGGTGAGGGTGAATTCTTTGACCCGGCTACCAAACTTACCTCGCGCCGCAGGCTTACAGCCTGGCGCTCGCGAGGGGCGTTGGTACCGGGTCTGCGGAGCCCTTCGTTTACGAAGGGCTCCTTGACAATCGAATGGTGATAGGAATTTTAATAGACAGTAAGAAAGTTAAGACAGTAAGACAGTAAGAATTTTTTCTTATCGTCTTATTTGTCTGATTGTCTTACCGTCTTCTTTTGAGAGTTTGATCCTGGCTCAGGATGAACGCTGGCGGCGTGCCTTAAGCATGCAAGTCGAACGATCTTGTCCTTTGGACAAGAATATTCAAATTATCCAATAATCCAATACGTACCAATAATCCAATAGGAAAACAAAAAAATGTTTTTGATTGGATTATTTGAAAATTGGATTATTTGTTGATTGGATATTCTCGCCCAGAGGGCGAGGTAGTGGCGGACGGGTGAGTAAAACCAAGGAACGTACCCTAAACTTCAGTATAGCTCGTCGAAAGACGGGGTAATGCGGAATGTGGTCGTAAGATTAAAGAGGTTAACCCCTCGGTTTAGGAGCGGCCTTGTTCCTATCAGCTTGTTGGTAAGGTAATGGCTTACCAAGGCTATGACGGGTAGGGGGCATGAGAGTGTGACCCCCCACAATGGCACTGAGACACGGGCCATACACCTACGGGTGGCAGCAACAGGGAATCGTTGGCAATGGACGAAAGTCTGACCACGCGACGCCGCGTGAGGGATGACGGCTCTCGGGTCGTAAACCTCTTTTGCCCCCTCTTTTTG
>JACPFZ010000013.1 GCA_016182725.1 Candidatus Gottesmanbacteria bacterium | reverse complement strand
CTAAATGTTGGAAAGCACCAGGGGTTGCAATTCTTCCTCGCGGCGTACGTTTGAGAAATCCGATTTGCATCAAGTACGGCTCCAGCACTTCCTCAACCGTACCGATATCCTCCGATAGCGCTGCAGCTAAGGTCTCAATGCCGATGGGGCCGCCGGAAAACTTATCAATGATGGTTTCCAGAAGCCTTCGATCCGACGCATCCAGCCCCATGATGTCCACATCTAAAATCTGAAGCGATCGTTTGAGAATATCTGTGGTAATGGTTCCATCGCCTTCTACCTGTGCCACATCGCGGACGCGTTTGAGGAGTCGGAGGGCAATCCGTGGAGTCCCGCGGGCGCGTTTGGCAAGTTCATGTTTTGCATTACTATCAACGTTGATTGATAATTTTTTTGCTGCTTGCATGATAATTTTTTCAAGGTCTTGGGGTTTGTAAAACGTTAAGCGGGCAATGACCCCGAATCGGTCGCGCATCGGAGAGGAAAGAAGCCCTATGCGCGTTGTTGCGCCGACAATAGTAAACGACGGAAGATCAAGGCGCAGCGTTCGGGCAGAAGGGCCTTTACCAATAACAATATCTAAACAATAGTCTTCCATCGCTGGATAGAGTGTTTCTTCAACAAGTTTATTGAGTCGGTGAATTTCATCAATGAACAAAATGTCATGCGGCTCTAAATTGGTAAGAATCGCTGCAAGGTCTCCGGCGCGCTCCAGTGCTGGGCCACTGGTCACTCGAACATTGACCCCCAATTCTTTTCCGATGATGTGTGCCATAGTGGTTTTTCCCAGTCCCGGTGGGCCATACATGAGGATGTGTTCGACTGCCTCCTTTCGTTTTTTGGCTGCGGCGATGGCGATATGCAGGCTTTCTTTTATTTGATCCTGCCCGATAAATTCCTGCCAGGAGCCGGCGCGAAGTGAAGTAAAAAGCCGTTCTTCTTCATCAATGGGTACGGATTGTTTTTTCATAATTATTTTCGCGCTAAGAGCTGTAACGCGCGTCGTATTTTTTGTTCCAAAGAAACTTCCGCATCGCTTAATTTTTTGATTGCCTCCATTGCTTCATGTTTTGCAAATCCCATGGTAAGGAGTACATCGAGCACCT
Organism: Candidatus Gottesmanbacteria bacterium; assembly: GCA_016182725.1. GTDB lineage: Bacteria > Patescibacteriota > Microgenomatia > UBA10105 > UBA927 > JACPFZ01. The sequence goes on along the minus strand of JACPFZ010000013.1, from coordinate 1,063 downwards.
CCTTCGTTTCTCCGTGCTCTAGAGAAAGATCCAGATCCGTGACAGACCCCAGTTTGCTTTTGAGTTCAATAATAATTTTCTGCGCATTTTTGCGGCCCAATCGGGGAATGGTCGTAAAAAAGTCAACATCACTCTTGCCTACCGCCTGTTGTATTGCGGCAACACCTCGATCAACAATAGTCAAGCCCGTTTTTGGTCCGATGCCGGAAACGGTCAAGAGAAGTTCAAAGAGCGTCAGTTCTGCTTTTGTCAAAAAACCATAGAGATCCAACGCATCCTCGCGTACATGGGTGTGAATATAGAGGAGACAGGGTGCATTGACGGGCAGTTGCGTGATTAACCGATCGGGCACGTGAACCACGTAGCCGATGCCTCCTACATCAACAATAATGGGATTAGGATATTTGTCCCGAATCGTGCCGGAAAGAAATCCGATCATTTCACCACCCCTTTCAATTTATACGAATATGCATGAGCGAGCGCAATAGCGAGGGCGTCGGCCGTATCATCTGGTTTTGGTATTGCTTCAAGATGTAACAGGCGTGTTACCATGTATTGTACTTGTTTTTTGTCGGCCGTCCCGTCGCCGGTGATTGCCCGTTTCACCGCAAGCGGAGAATATGATACCACAGGAATCTTTTTTTGCGCAGCAGTCAAAAGAACGATGCCTCGTGACTCTCCGACGGGGATGATGGTTTTGGCGTTGGTGGCAAAAAATAATTCTTCCAGGCTTATGACATCCGCAGTATTTTTGGCCAGAAGATCCATAAGTGCGGTATATAACATAAGAAGGCGATTGGGAGGAGATTCGGTTTTTCCAGTAGCGATGCAGCCATATCCGACCGCATGAATATTCCCGCCATTTATATCAACTATTCCCCATCCCATTCGTGCAGTACCCGGATCAACACCGAAGATAATCATTGAGGTTTTAGTTTAGCACCATCCTTTTGCGTTTGCCACTGTACTGTCGTATGCTAGTTTATGTGATGATAAAATTTATCGCTATTGGACTCGTTTCTGCTGGTGCAATGAGTGTTGTCAGTTTAGTGTGGCCGAAATT
>JACPFZ010000012.1:10789-33752 GCA_016182725.1 Candidatus Gottesmanbacteria bacterium | reverse complement strand
ATGATCTGGATGAAAAATACGAGCCCCATCCTGATTCCGGACACTGGGCGGTAGTATCATCGTACTTGGCAAGCAAAAGCAGAATCGTGCTTCTGGATAGCGCAACCGGCCGGAAAAAGTCCTACGATTGGTCGGATTTTCGCAGTCGCTGGATGGATTACGACCTGAAACGAAAAAGGTTCAAGAAAAACGGTAAGAAATTCCGCTTGGTCCGCAAGTGGCAACAGCAGCTTCTTATGATCATCGCGCGTGACCCAAAACATCTGCCGAAGTTTACGATCGCTACTAGCCGTATATTTACCTCAACTGGTACCGAGTAGCCTCAAAAGGGGTGGCCTTAAAGGGGTCTCCCCAGTCACTTCATTCTTCTTGATCGTTTCTAATGTTCTGTCTCCAAGAGAGGTTACTGTTTCCATAGGCGTATATTACCACATTTTGTCCAAAGAATCCAAAAAAACTTTCTTTCCACTTGTTACTATGTTTTAAAACATAGTAACAGAACGGCGCAGACATGACTCAATAATTTCCCAGATAAAATCGGTGAAGGTCATGCCTATGGCTTTGTAGGAAACGGTCATCCCGTACTCGGGATCATCATCAAGCCCCGGGTTCGAATTTGCTTCCAGAATAAACATATCGCGATCGCGCACGCGGATATCAAGGCGCGCATAATCGCAAAACTTCATGAGTTTAAACGTAGTGCGGGCTATGGTGTCGATCTTTTTGGCAAGAGGAGGGGTGAGCTTTGCAACCCCGATGGATGACGTATTGTAGTCCGGATGTTTTTCATCCCAGCGTCCGCCATAGGTCAAAAATCCCTGGGCTGTGGAAAAAAAGATTTCCGCCGGCGGCAGCACGCTCAACCCCTGGGGTTGAGGACGATCAAGCACTGTCACCTGAAGCTCCCGGCCGGTGATAAACTCTTCGGCAACAATCGGCTGGCCAAACTCTTTGGCCCTGTTTTTAACAAGCCGCGCAAGACTTTCCTTGTCCGAAACCACGGCATCATTGGAAAGTCCGACACTGCAATGTTCCAGTGCCAACTTCACAATGACGGGATACGAAAAATCATCGCGAATTGCTTCCGCACCCGTCGTAAAATGTTGCCACTTGCTTGTTGGCAGATGATGTGCGTCAAGCGCTGTTTTCATACTCACCTTATCGGATGTGATGTGGAGATTTGTTACATCTCCTCCGGTAAAGGGAATGCCGGTGCTTACCATCGCCTTAACTGCCTGAAAATTAAGCGGCAGGTCAAGTCCACTCCACTCGATCAGATTGACCATGCAGTCTGCAGAAATTTTTGAAATTTTCTCAATGGAATCTTCTGTGATGGGAATAAGCCTCGGGTCGTGTCCTTTGGATAACATAGCAGCAGATACTTTTTCTGCGGATACCTTTGTATCTTCATCTGCCGCTAGGTATTGAGTCGCAACTGCCCGTTTCGTCGGAACGCTGTAGATAATGGCAATCTTCATTTCCTATGAAATCTTTCGTGAACCTCCCGTAGTTGGGGATTGGTAATGTGCGTATAAATTTGGGTTGTTGAGACATTTTTGTGTCCCAGCATTTCCTGAATAGCACGAAGGTCAGCGCCGCCGTGGAGTAAATCCGTAGCAAAACTATGCCGCAAGCCATGGGGGGTAATTTTTACGGGAAGCCTCGCTTTTCTCACATATTTTTCTACTAGCCGCTGGACGCTTCGACTGGTCAATCGGAGGCTCTCCGCATCATCCGGCGTCTTACCCGAGTAGCGGATAAAAAGCGCCTTGCTGCTGTCTGTTCGATCTTTCAAATACCGATTCAGCCACTCCGCTGCGGTATCGGATAAAAAAACGATCCGCTGACGCCTGCCTTTCCCGATGACGCCAAACTCTCGGCGTTCAAGATTAATCTGGTCGCGGTTCAAAGAAACAAGTTCTGACACCCGCAGTCCGGTAGAAAACAAAACTTCAAGGATTGCTTTGTCGCGCGAGCCTTCTTTTTTTGAAAGTTCCGGCATCGCTAATAGTCTGTCAACAGCCTCACGCTCAAGAAATTTTAGGCTTCGGCTTTCTGCTTTGGGCAAATCTATGTTATCTGGCGTCATGACGGGAATATCGCGCTTGAGTAAATATTTAAGGAAACTGCGCAGAGCTATCAGATGATAATTCTGCGTCACACGCTTCAGGCTTATGCCACCCTCGTCGACGAAACGCGACAAAAAGAGTCGATACTGTCGGACATTTTCCGCTGTGATGGCGGATGGGGGAGAGGAGGCTCCACCGGGCAGAAAGGACAAAAATCGCTTCAAATAGTGTTTATAGTTGCGAATGGTCAATTTACTGACATTTCGTTCAATTTCGAGGTATTCAAGAAAGTCTTTAAGCAACTGTTCTAAATCCATAAACGTCCCTACAATTAACAATGTACGACTTGATATGGTTTGTCAAGAGCTTTTGATATAATCAACAAATGAAACTCGGCATCAAAGTCGGTCCACAACCACAGAGCTTTCACGATCTGGAGCAAACCCGCGCCCCGTACTGCGAAGTCTGGTTTAATATCAATGAAGCTTCCCAATACGACGATCTTTTTGCATTCATAACAAAACGCGACATCGATGTCGGCCTGCATTTCTGGGGTCAATTGGCTAACGGTACTGCTCCAAACTTTGCATATCCCGATACGCAGCTTATCCGCGGCTCGCTCGTTCTCATACAAAAAACCATTGACATAGCAGCCCAAAATAAGTTTTCCTATGTCAACATTCATCCTGGTATGGCAACAAAAAGCAAGATTGACTTTACAAAACATCAACTTCAACCAATGACCCCACCTGTGGATTTTGCGCTGTCAGAACAGCTTTTTTTAGAACATGCACAAACACTCCATCAATACGCAACAAACCGCGGCATAGTCCTTACCATAGAGACCGTGCCGCAACGAAATACTCCTGATTGGTATGATCATAATGCCCGCAAAGAAAACAGAACGATAAATGCTTATGAATTGCCTGTGGCAATGCTGACAAAGGCCGCTGGCCAAGGTCTATGGATTGCCAATGATCTTTGCCATACTGCCGCAAATGTGATAAGCGATAATCGGACAGATGTTGCCAATGTTGTTTTTGAAACAACCAAAACACTTGCGCCACAAACCCGACTGATCCATGTAGGGTTTCTGATACCGCCATATAACGGCACGGATTTCCATGATCATCTGGATAATCCGTTACTCAATACTGACCAGGCAATTCCGAATAAAAAAGAACTGAAACAATTATTGAAGCTTTTTGCCAACCGCGACGATGTCTGGGCCATTGTTGAACCGGTCGCTGATCATCCAAAAAACTTTTTTTTACTCCAACAACTCATCAAAATGTAGCTCAGCAACGATGCGTGCTGAGTAAACCTCTGTATTGACCTAGGACGGCTTTTGCATACCTAAGACGGCTGATTGTTCATCCTCAAAACCACAGGAAATGGTATAGAGATTGTCCTGACAGGTAAAACAAGAATTACGATTTATGATTTATGAATTACGAATAGAGACCAGAAAAGAAAGAGAAATATAAACGCGACGAATCAAAAATAGAATTAAAAGTCCATTTTGCGATGACGCGAAAGCGGCGTCGTAATAATGGACGTATACTTTTGCAGACGTACACTCTTGTGCACGTCGCAAAAGTATTATTGTGCGTCGTTTATGATTTCGATCCCCAGATGCGAGCATATAAGAGTTAAATCTAAATCTCTTGCGACTCGCAACCGGAGTGAAGAGAAAGAAAACCGCGAGAGAGGTGCGGACGTGATGGTCTCTCTGGAGAAGCCTGCCGAAAGAATGCGGGCGCAATGAGCCTACAGTAGTGTGCAGGCAACCCTCTTTCGGGTTCTTTCTCCACTTCTCTAGGTAGCGCATTAATATGCTCTAAACTTACATTTTTGAAGCTAATAAGACAACATTTGGAATTAGCACTCGCTCTCATCAACTGGTAGATGTCGAATAACCGAAACTTTCGGTCATTTTTAGCTTGATAGTATGCTCCAAACTATAATTTTTGAGGCTGAAATTCAGAAAAATGTTTTTAGGGAGATGTCTCGTTTAGAGCGTAGTAACAATCTAAAGGCTCTGTTTTCCGCACACATTGTGTACTCAATCAGAGCACAGAGGGGTTGAGGCTACTCTAAGGCTGTGAAATCAGGCTTCGCCTGACGTCGTGAAAAGAATTATCTCTCGCATCACTTAACCTATAATTTTAGTTATCCACATACCTATATCAAACTATATCATTAAAAATTTCCCCGCCAGTGGGTTGCTAAAAATACAATAATAAATACTAATACGGTGACCATCATAAATTCAATAACAATTTTTTTGTATAGCCGTTCTACCAAGTACTGCTGCGCCATCCCTACCATGCTGTAAAAACAGGTAGTAATAAACAACGCCTGTAAAACCTGCGAAACCGGCCAAAAGGAAAATACCCACGCAAGCTGGGCAAATACGACAGACAGTAAAACACTTACATGCACCAGTCTTTGGTTTACTCGGGATTCCAGTTCAATCGCCCACAGAAATTGAAAAGCGAGAAAAAAACTGACCATACCGGTGGCAACGACACTCACGGGTGCATAGAAATGAAACGACAAAATCGTTTGCAGAAGAAGAAAATAGGTTACCAAGGTGAGAAGGAACCCCACGCTATGAGCGGCGCGAAGAAGCGCAATAGTTCGCTCGGCAGCAACATTATAAATGTTTTCCGTCAGAAGAAGCGCATACATTCCTACGGCATAAAATGCAGCGACAGGAATTCTGGTCAGCCATCGCACGGGAAGTAAAAAATAAAAAAGCGCAATTGCGGCAGTGTAGGCAGTAGGAAGGACAAGAAGCGTCATCCATTCAATTCCAGAAAGGTCATCACGAAGACTAAAGGCACTCAGTATATAGGCTGCTGCCGCAAGGAATAATACCATGGTGTACCGAAGTTCCGTCGAAACCAGCTGTGTGAGCAAAAGTCCAATGGTCAAAATTGCCGTGATACCCACGAACTGCTGGCGCTTAGAAAGGGAAAAATGCCGATTCCACCGCTTCAACCGACGCGTCATGGATTCCCTGATCTTTTTCATGGTAGATTGGTATATATCCGTTGCACATCAGGAAGTACACGTAACTCTTCTTCAAGCTTGTGAGCTTTTTGCCGGTTTTCCTCATCAGGAGTAACCCCGCTATAGGGACGTACGATAAATTCTCCGTCAGCTTTTTTAGTAAACAGAAAGGAAACAGCCCCGGGCCCGGCGAGTGTTCCACCGAACCGATCGAAGATATGTTTGATCGCGCTAGCGGTACGCAGCCGGTTATCGGTAGCACTTTCAACCAAAAAGGCCACGCCACCCGGTCCGTACCCTTCATACCATACGGACTCACGGGTATCCCCTCCCTCGCCTTTTCCTTTCGCAATTGCCCGCTCAATCCTGTCTTTGGGCATATTGAGTTCCCGAGCTTTTTCGATTGCCAAACGGAGGCGGGAATTCATTGCAGGATCCGTTACCCCACCGGCGGCGGCGACCGCAATTGTGATGGCGTGAGAAGCTTTGGTAAACGCCTGTCCGCGAACAACATCCACCGTGGCTTTCTGATGCTTTACTTTTGACCATTTAGAATGCCCGGACATACGTTCGTATTGTACTTCCCTTCTTGACTTTTCTCAAGAAAAGAGGGTACACTTTCGCTCATGACCGATCCTTCCCCGAGTGCCCAGGAAGCAATAGCGAAAGCGCTCATTCAGGATTGGCCCGAAGCTATCCGCATCAACACCGCAATTATTGAAGAAGATAAAAACAATATTGATGCCCTCAATCGTCTCGCATTTGCGTACTTTCAGACAGGAGACACCGCACGAGCAAAACGGTTTTATCAAAAGGTATTGCTCCTAGATGGGTATAACCAAATCGCCACAAAAAATATCAAAAAGCTTTCCTCGGTAAAACGAAAAACTGCGGCTGTTAGTAGTAAAAATCACGTGTCGCCCCTTATGTTTCTTGAAGAACCAGGAAAAACGAAAATCGTGCTACTCGTGAATCTTGCTCCGGAGCGCACGCTTGCCGCACTTCATGCAGGCCAAGAAGTTTTTTTTAAAGCCAAGCGGCACGATGTAGAAATTCGCACCAGCGATGGCGTCTATTTGGGTGCACTTCCCGATGATCTTTCGTTTAAGCTCATTAAATTTTTAGCCGGAGGCAACCAGTATTACGCGGTCATCAAAAGTATTGGGAAAAATCAACTCGTGGTATTTATTCGAGAAGTTTCCCGCGGAAAACGATTTGCGAACCAACCCTCCTTTGTCAATACGGCAAGCTTCCTGCCTTTTACCCGTACGGAAAGTAGCGAAGGACCAGACATGAACCCAACCGGCGAAGGAAACGACGAGGAAGAGCTCAAAGAAGAAGGAGTGAGCCGCTAGGGATGCGGCTTAAGGAGCTGGTCGAAACGGCAAAAAACGGGCTTGATAGGTAGTGCCTATGCGAACGGTAAGGTCTGCCCGGTCTCTTTCTGTTGGCTCTTTTTCTTCACATCCAGAGAAGAGTTCTCGTACCATCTGGGCAGTTTGGCTTTCTAATGCTTTTTTTTCCCCGCTCATCGTACAAGAGGCAACCAGTGGGCGGTCATTTCCTACGGTGATGACTAATATTCCCACATGTCCCATGAGTCGTGCAACGCGGGTGCCCAAAGAAGACACGGGTGTCGTATTGAAAACGGCAACGGAGAGCGCCTCTTTACGAATTGCTTCATCTTCAAACCTGTCACCGATTTTCTGATCCATGCGGTTTACGTCAGCCACGTACACGAGAGACCCGTCCGGAAGGGATAGTTCCCCCACAGAAGTCGAAAGGTCAATAGTTCGAATATTTTCGGGACGAGTTTGCGAGATGGCCCAGGAAAGCGACCAAAACGAGATCGGCGAAATATTTGTAGCATACGTACCACGGAGAAACGCCAGAATACTCCTCGGAGAAAAAATTTCCTTTACCATAGCGACAGGATCCTTTTTCTCTAAAAGCGCATGACTTCTCGCGCCAATATACTCACGCACCGGAACAGCAAGCAACTCCTCGACGCTTTCCGCAAGGACGGTCCCCGCTTTCCCTTCCAACACACCCAATTTCCACAACGACTCAAGCGAATATTGCCCGTAGCCATGCACCGCTTCTATGGTCATATCAGAACGCAAAGAAAGAATAGTGAACGTATTATTCTGAGAATCCCAAGACAACACAACTGCCGGGTCTGCGGCAATGACGACGGTCATCCGGTTGCCTATATCCTGCATGGAGCGAAACCAGAAAAAGGCTCCTGCTACAATTAAAAAAACCGGTATGAACGCAAGGAGTAATCGAAAGCGTACTCCGAAGTGTTGACGTTTTCTTCTCTTATCCATAGGTTTCTCACCCCTCATTGCCGAACTTCCAAAACTACCACTCTTTCTTGCCCTTTTTGATAATCTCCACCTGCGGCAGTTGCCATGAGGAAGTACCGAGTTGCTTCTTCGCTTTTTGTTCGAGTATGGATTTTTTCAATTTTTTCTTTTCCGATTTATATTTATCCCCTGATACAAACATGGGCTATCACCCCCTGGGTTTATGATAAAGGTATTGGCGCGTGAGTTCAAGGAATGTTCCGTCTGCAATCGATGAACGAATGTCTTCCATAAGAGTATTGATGAAGTGAATATTGTGAATCGTTGCCAGACGATAGACGAGAAGTTCGCGCACGCGGAATAAATGGTGAACGTACGCACGGGAGAAATGTTTGCACGTATAACACATACAGGCCGCATCAATAGGTTTTGTGTCTTTTGAATATTCTTTTTTCGTAATATCTATTTCAAATTTTCTATTTGTAGATTTGTCGGATTTGTAGATTTGTTTATTCCCGACGAGCAGTCTTCCCATTCTAGCGAGTCGGGTCGGCTGCACACAGTCAAATGTGTCAATGCCTCGCGAAACGAGCTCAAAGATATCATCAATCTCCCCTACTCCCAATACATGCCGCGGCGTATCTTTGGGCAAAAGAGGAGTAACCCAATCCAGCACCTGGACCATTTCCTTTTTACCTTCTCCCACCGAGACGCCGCCTATGGCGATCCCGTCAAAATCCATACCGGAAATAACTTTTGCCGACTGTTTGCGTAACTTTTCAAATATGCTCCCTTGAATTGAGCCGTACAGCGCCTGATAGTGGTTCCCACTCACCTCCGAGGTGAAGACTTTGACACCTCGGAGGTGTCTATGCGCTTTTAAACTTTCCTTCGCCCACCGGTGCGTACGTTCCATAGATTTTTTCGCTTGAGGAAACGTCACGGGATACGGCGTGCAGTCGTCAAACGCAATGTGAATATCCGCACCCATCAGCCACTGGAGTTCCATGGAAAATTTCGGGGTGAACAGATGCTTGCTGCCATCCCAGTGAGATCGAAACTCCACCCCGTCTTCAGTAATTTTTACCAATGGATGATCTATTTTGATACTTTGATTCCCGGTATCGGAAGCTAAATATTTTTTCCTCGCCAATGAAAACACCTGGAATCCGCCGCTATCCGTCATAATTGGCTTATTCCAACCCATAAACGCATGGAGACCCCCGACTTTTTTCATGACATCCATCCCTGGTCTCAAGTACATGTGGTACGTATTTACCATAAAGACGTCAACGCCAAGGTCTTTTAATTCATCCGGCGTCAGGGATTTCACCGATCCTTGCGTCCCAACCGCTACAAACGCCGGCGTTTGAATATCCCCATGCGGCGTGTGAATCCGACCTAATCGTGCCCTACTCTTTTTATCCTGATGGAGAAGTTCAAACCGAAACGGAGCCATAGGTGATATTGTACTAAATGAGGTTAATTTCTACGATTGTTTTAATTGTTTCAACACGTCGCCTGGCTCTAAACGACGGATGCCGAGTGTATCAAAATCATGATCATACGAAAGCATTGCCGCCTGACCACTCTGGAGGAGAACGGATGATGCCAAGAGACAATCGGTAAACTTTATGTTGTGTTCTTCATATAGCTGCGTCGCGCGTGCCACGGAAAGATCATCCAGCATCTTCAGATTGGATATCGATATCATGCTTTTTGTGGCTTGGACAACCCGAGGTTTTTCAAATCGATAAAAAGAGGTTAACACGAAGGTGACTTCTGCGGCAACAAGCGTTGGAATGTAAGCCATAATCTGCTTCTCTGCTATGCTCTGCAATACGCGCATGCTGTCTTTCCATTTCTGTTCGTCATCGCGCACAAAGAGACGGAGAAAAATGTTGGAGTCAACAAGCACCTGACTATTTGGTACGCCCATAATGCCGTTCAAAATACTCGCGGGCTTTAAGTACACTTACTCCCTTGTTTCGTTTTGGATGAAACGTACCAGCCAGATCAAAAATTGACTTCGGCTGGTGGATGGTAAATGTTTTCCGTTTCGGTTCTACAGCAAGCAAAACCCTCCCAGACCGTTTAATACCCAAGGCTTTCCGTGCCTGCTTTGGGATCGTCATCTGCCACTTCGAAGTAATAGACGTAGGAATCAACATATAAATGTATCATACATATGTATTACATTTTCGTCAAGTATTACATTTCCAGAACGTAATACGTTCTCTTACCCCACCCCGTGTTCGATTTTCAGGCGGGCGATTTTACCCGGAAGTTCTTCCGACCCAACCCCAAAATCAGGCAGTAACCGCTCTACGATTGCTATAGCCGCCTCAAACTCCGGCTGTACGATATGGGTTACGCCCAACGACTTAAGTCTTGGCTGGTCTTCCTCATGATGAATACGGGAAATAATGCGGATCTGTTTATTTAAGGTTTGTGCGTTGGCAACCACCATTTCCTGCGTATGCTTGTCGGGAATTGCCACAATAAGCGATTTTGCCTTCTTTACGCCGGCGACAGCAAGCACGGACGGGTCAGCAGGGTCGCCGTAGATGACCGTAAGCCCTTGGGCACGAAGGGACGTAACCGTCGTATGATTATAGTCAACCACCAAAAACGGGATCCCCGCCATGAAAAGCGCCCGTCCCACATACTTCCCCACCCTGCCGTACCCGCAGATCACCACGTGATGCTCAATCATCTGCGCCCCGGCGGGTAGCAGGTCCGGTTCCTTTTGGGGGAAAAACTTCGGAAGGCTCTTACCAAATGTTTTCTCCCAGAGATAATACAGACGATGTCCGCGAGATAAAAGCGGGCTGCCGATAAACATGGTGAGAAAGGTCAGGCTTATTAAAAATATCGCGTGATCAGCGGAAAGTGCTTTGAGATTCACGCCGACCCTGGCGATAATAAACCCAAATTCGCTCATTTGTGTCAGTCCGAGAGCCACGAGGAACGCCGTCTTCCGGTGATATCCCAAAAATCGCATAAGTCCCATGACGATCACCCATTTCACGAGACACACCACGATGGCCAAAAACGCCAGAACGCCAATCCATTGAAAAACAAACGGGAGAGGAATGGTCATGCCGATGGCAACAAAAAAAACTACGGCAAATACGTCCCGAAGCGGCCGGATTTCAGCAAATACTGCGTGATGTTGACTGGTTTCCGATACCAAAAGCCCGGCGATAAACGCACCGAGGGCCGCAGGCATTCCCACTACCACCATAAGGACCGCTGAGAGGAATACTATGGCAACGGTAGTCACCAAAAATACTTCCCGACTGCCAAATCCTGCAACGGTACTCAGAAGTTTTGGTATGCCATGTTTTCCCAAAAAAATGACGAGCATGATGACGAATCCTGCCTTGACTAAACTTCCTCCTACCGCTAGCCCCACACTCCAAATTTGAGGAGCATCAACGCCGCCAACCAGACTGGGCAACAAAGTCATAATCGGAATAACGGCAAGATCCTGAACGACAAGCCAGCCGGTCAAAACCGTTCCCGGCAGGCTCTCCAGTTCCCCACGTTCAGACAGAAGTTTTACCACAACAGTCGTGGAGGAAAGACTTGCCGCCAAGCCCAAGTAAAGCGATGGCAACGGAGCAAACCGAAACAACAGGAAAAGAACGGAAAAAATGACCGTGGAGAGAAGAATCTGAACAGCTGCTGCAGAACCAATCACCGTAATCACCTTACGCAGTCTTTGGAATGAAACCTCCACTCCTAAGGCAAAAAGAAGGAGAATCACGCCGGTATCCGCAATCGTTGCCAATAATCGTTGGTCGATCCATCGGGGGAATACATTGCCAAAAACCACACCCGCTGCAATGTAACCCAGAAGCATCGGGATCGTGAGCTTGCGCGCTCCCACGGCACCGACAATAGCCGCAGCAAAAACAATAAAAAGCGTGGTGATGAGGAAAATATTCTCCACTATATGATGCTCTTCATATCATCCGGTATCGGCGCTTCAATTGCAATTGGCTTTCCGCTTGCCGGATGGACAAACGAAATTTTCCACGCATGGAGCATAACGCGCGGCGAGATTGTTCGATCATCCCGGGCAGTTTTTCTCCCTGCGTATAAAAAATCCGCAACAATAGGATGATTAATATACTTGAGGTGTACCCTAATCTGATGGGTCCGTCCGCTTTCCGGATACAGTTCCACTAATGAAAACTCTTCGTTTTTATTCTTAATTCGTAAATCGTAATTCTTAATTCTTTTGTACTTAGTAACCGCTTCCCGCCCCCCTGGCATGATGCCGAAACGCTGTCGATTCCATGGAAGCCGCCCTACTGGTGCGCGGATTTCCCCTTCCTCCGGCACCAATTTCCCATGAACCAACGCAAGATAGGTTTTTTTAACGATTCGCTCCTTAAATTGCCGTTGGAGTTCGTGGAAGGCCTGAGGATTTTTTGCAATAAGAAGAATTCCCGACGTTTCCTTATCAATCCGATGTACGATCCCCGCCCGATCATAAAAATCTTTATTCTCGATTCTTAATTCGTAATTCTTAAATCGTAAATCTCTTTTTTCAATCCAGTCCTGCACTGTTTCTCCTTTCACAGACTGCGCACGGTTCACAACCACCCCAGAAGGCTTATCAATACCTATCACATCATCGTCTTCAAAAAGGATAGGAAGTTCCATGAATTATGGTTGCTTTTGTTCGCAGTCCAAACAAAGCGTTGTAGCAGGAAGAATGCGAAGACGCTCCACAGGTATATCTCTTTCACAATTGCGACACACACCATACGTCCCCTCGTCCATGCGAGTAAGTGCGGCGATTGTGTCGGCTTGTTCTTTTTGGAGTGCATCAACGAGGGCACTCACGCGGTCGTGCCCTGCTTCTTCGTTGGCCTCGGTATCAGAAGCCGCATTATCATTGACGCGATCCGGATCGTTAAACGGATCCTGCGTACCAAGTTCTTTGATGCGTTTGCTCACCCGTATTCTATCTCTTTCCAAGCGAGTACGAAGTTCACGGATTATGTGTTCTTTTAATTTTTGCATACAAAGCCCCTCCTAAACGTCGAAGAGTCGGCCGCAGTGTTTCTCTTCCACCTCCTCGGACATAGAACGCACCGATAGACTCTGCAAACATGGCAACGAGAATCCACTGGTTGAGGTTGAGACGCATAGCGTATACCACACTCTCTTTCATAAATTCAATAATGAACATGAAGATGCTAAAAAGAAGAAAAAACCACACACCCACCAGACCATAGGGCCATTTCTCTCTTACGGCCCGCCTTCCCAGGATGATGGAAATAATAAGGAGAAAAAGAAGCACTCCGATCTCGTAGAACTGCACCGGATGCCTCGTGCCGACGTGCCCCCCATAGGATATCGCCCAAGGCACCTGTACTTCCCTGCCTACTTCCGTTGCGTCAAGAAGAGATCCGATTTTGCCGAACATCAGGGCGACCGGAAATGCGAGTGCCCAGGCATCCAAGACAAAAGCCAATCGCACTTTATACTTCCGGCTTAAATAGACGACGGTTGCGATTCCTCCCACAAGGCCGCCATAGAGGGAAAATCCTGGCTGAACCCAAATAGCTGCTACCTTAAGCCAACTTCCGGAAAAAAGAGAAGGGTGAACAAAAACAAACGTCACCCGACTCACAATGAGTGCGGCAAGGGTGGCGTAAAACGTCAGGTCAAAAATCCGCTTCTCTTCCACACCGACGCGGTACAGGAGTTTCCAAAAAATAAATGAAAAAACAAGCCACGCCACCACTAAAAAGAAGCCGAGACTAAATACCGGAATCCCTGCAATGGAAAATAATATCGGTTGCACCAGGTAGTAGAACTTCAGGCAAAACGCAGAGAATAGAATAATCTTTATTACTCTGCGATTGTGAAGATCCCCTCCTTTATATATTAACTAGTTTGTACTGCGTTTTGCTTCATAACTCAAAAAGTATATTCTTTTCCAGTGAAACCTACTGTATTTATTTTATCTAAGTAACCTCCGCTTCAGTTCTCTTCAGTCTAACAATCAGAAAAGAATATACTTTTCTGAAGTTTCACTACCTGGGCATGCTTTACCCTCTATTATACCGTATCGGATACAGGGTCCGATAGGCGCCGTACGCCAGGATGGCGGTACCGGTCCCCAAAAGCACTTTTCCAATGCCAAGAGCGTCTGCCAAGACACCTCCGGCAATGACGGGTAAAATACCAATTCCGCCCACTGCTGCCGCCAATATGCCGTATATACGACCCCGCATCTCTCCTGTTGCTTCTTTTTGGAGCGTACTGTTGGCGGGCACATCGAGGAAACTATTGGCAACACCCAAAAGAAAAAACAACAGAAGGCCAAGCGGAATGACAATGGTATGAGTAAAAAGCCAACTCGTGGGCCCTTGCCGCTCAAGCCGCAAAAGAAGGGAAATAAGGATAAGCAACGCTCCAGCACTTACCACTCCGGTATTTATGAGGTTTGCAGCTTTAAATCGGAATCCATACGAACCAATCCAGACCGCACCGACGAGTATACCCAACACCGTGGGTGCCAGAATGATCACTGACGCATCCCGAACATCAATCTCAAGCACCCGATCAGCAAATCCAGGACCCAGCGTCCCTAAGATGGCAAGGATGACTTGCGTGCCGGAGAGTAAAAAAATTGCTTCCGCGAGCTTGCGATTGTGGGTGACTACTCGCAGTCCCTCGCGCAAGTGCACCATGGTTCGGCGCACCAAATACGGCAAATCGTGCTTGAGCGCTCGCGCAATACCTTCCACATTTTCTTCTTGCGCAGAAATCCGGGCCGTGGCGGCTGCAGCCGCCAGATAACAAAAACTAATGAACAGGAATGTCCCTTGTCCGCCCATAAGCCTGAGAAGGGGACCAGCAAGAATAAATCCCATGGAGAGACTACTATAGAAGGTGAATGAAAATAAGCTGTTAGCAGAAACGAGCAGCCGGTTGCCCACAAGTCTGGGGATAAGCGGTGCTTCGGCCGGCACATAAAATTGTGTGATCACCGCGTTGGCAAACGCAATGATGTAGACTGCCCACAGGTTATGAGAAAGAAAAAGAAGGCCCAAGACTAACACCGATCGAACAATGCTGGTTGCGGAAAGTACCGCACGCTTATCCAAATGGTCCACAAACACGCCGGCAAGCATGCCAAAAACAAGCGACGGGATGCCATAGGTAAGAAAAAGCCCGGACACCGCGGTGTTGGTGCCCGTAATCTGGTAGGCACGAATGGCCAAAACAAACAGCATCATATTCGTGGCAAACTGCGCAGCGATTTGCCCCAACCATAAAAAACGGAATTCCGTGGAAAGAACTTGCACAAAATGATGTTGTCGGGTAGCGGGCGAGTGAGGAAGAATGGTTAGCATACGAGAGTTGTTGTTTTTTCCCATGATAGTGTACAATACGATAGCCTATGCTTGCGATTGCTCATGCCCTGGTAGGAGGGGCTATTGCCAAGACTATCCCTGACCCCGCTACCGGTATTCTCCTCTCCCTCACTTCCCATTTTATCATGGACTCAATCCCCCACTGGGACGTAGGCACCAACTGGCGCAAACGCCAGAAATACGTGACGGGAATAGTCGCTATCCTCGATACCGTCATAGGAATAACCCTAGCATATTTGGTCTTCCAAGGAAAGGTGGCAACGGGATATCTGTCTCTTGCAATTATCGCTTCTCTTCTTCCAGATTGGTTAGAAACGCCATGGTATATCTTTTTTGCAAACGCTCAAAAACAAAAACCAGCCGCAAGGGCTGGATTTTTAGAAAAACTTTGCTTTCGCATTTACAAAGGAGAAAGTGCGTTTCACCATAAAACCGAGTTTCCGCTCGGTCTTATGACGCAACTCGTCACCCTTGCTTTCTTTTTTCTTTTACTCTCCTCACCCGGATAAACCCGGAACAGGAAACCACTTCTATCCCCTGCTTTTCCAGTTCATCCAGAAAAAGGTTCATGCCCAAACTATCCGAACTCATGTGTCCGGCAACCACCATATTCATGTGGTATTTCGCGCACTCTTTCCGATGATCTTCTCCGGCATGCATCCCGACAATCGTCCCCACGCCCGCAATAGCCAGTTTTTCATAGACCGCGCTTGAGGACTGCGTTCCACCGGTAATTTCAATAGGCGCCACACGCCCCGCGCGATTTTTTTCTGATCCGCAAAAAATTATGGGGCCTGCTTTGCCTTTCGTTGCCTCTTTGTATTCAGGGACTTCTTTAAGAACTTTGACCACATCTCCCACGGTCTCGGGATGCTTTTTGGCAAAAAATTTCTCAAGGAAATCGTAAATCAAATTATCGGTTATGGTATGTGTGCACATAATGGCAAGATTCAGGAGACGCGCTGCATCCACTGCTTGATTGTGATTTCTGGGACTTATGGTGCGCTGAACTTCTGCTATCCGGTCGTGCATGAGTCCTTCAGCAATGTTAATCGGCACGCCATATTTGGCCATAAGATCCGCCTGGAGATCCATGACTTCATGAAGCGCGGCAAATGGAGCGCTGGTCTTTTTGTGCTTTTGGTTAAGGACATCGGCTAAAACGACTTCTGCCGACGTTATGTCTATGCCGGCAAGAACTTTGTCTACTTTTAAGAAAGGCTCGCCAAGAAGGATCCGTGAATCGCTGTACGGATTTTTCAAATCCTCAAGATCGTATTCTTCTTTCTTGGATGTGGAAAGCTCGTCGTATTCGGCTTTCCTGCGGGCTAGCATCTTTTTCACCCCAGCTTCTCCCCGCGGATCGGCTTTCATCCCCATCTCAACTGCCAGTTTGTAGATTTGTTCTAGCGTCATCATGTTAGGATAACTGATCTTTAATAATCTTGCAGGAATTTTACTTTTATTTGTTTTGATTTCCCCTGATGTTTCAGATCTTCCGTTACCAAGGTCGCATTGTATTGTTTTGCAACGGCTAAAAATGAAGCATCATAATAAGTAATTCCTAAATTTTGAGCAAGCATAAAAGTATTGCGTGCCAGCTCTTTGTTTTCCGGTAAAAAATTGATGGGCAATGAATAGAAGATATGAAATAAATACTCAATATTTCGGGTCGTTATTTTTTTACCGTAAAGCAGCACATTTCCAATTTCATACTTCACAAGCTCAGGAGTCCAGAGTTCAACTCGATAATTTTTTGCATCCTCTAAAATTTTATCTGCTTTATCGATATATTTTTCATTATCTTGATTTAACCATTTTACTACAACCGATGTGTCTATAACGAGAGGCATCATGTCAGTGAGAGAGGCGGTCTTGTTGAATAAATTTCAAAGCACTCCCTTTTCCTTTTCCATGGATAGATCGAGCTTTTCTTATGCCTTCCCATATCTTATCCCAGTCTACGCGCTGTATATGAGGTTTAATGACGATTTCATCGGCTTTTACCACAGAAATCGAAACCGCAGACATGGGAGTTATCCAGCCCACCATTTTCCTAATGGAATCAGGAATTGTTAATTGACCGCGGTCACGAATAATACTCACAACATTCATATTTTCAGAATATCAGATTTCCTAAATTCTGTCAAATTTGGTGCCGAGGGACGGGGTCGAACCGTCACGAAGTGTTATCTCCACAGGTTTTTGACCCGCCTGCCAAAGCTGTGCCAGAGGAGGGACTCGAACCCTCACGGTGCGTGAACACCACGAGTTTTTGAGACTCGCCTGTATACCAATTTCAGCACTCTGGCATGCGTCGGGCAGGGACCTTGAGCGTCTGCCTCCGCCAACTGGCGGACCGCCACCCCGACAGGCTCACTCATCTAGCCATTTATACCATGTCTGGGTGGAAAAATCTATTCTATAGCGTGTTTCAATGTTTTAAAACATTGAAACAAAATGCTATAAAATATCTTTCGGTTTTACTTCTTTTGGAACACGTGGATAGATAGACTTTCCTAAAGAAAAAAATTCCTTGAGGAGATTATCAAACTTTTCCAGATGTGCTACAAACTGTTCTTCTTTGCGCATACGACTAATAACAATGCGATACCCTTTCCCTTGGTTTTTCAGCCAATAATTCACCGCGTTTACTGTCGCGACACTTACTTTCATAATCCGATGAATCGCCCGTTGGTCATATCCTTTATCTAACAGAAGCGCAATGGCGAGTCGTTTCTGCAACATCGTTTTTTCCGTTGGGGTTAACAGGTCGTCCAGAAAATCTGCCACATCTTGTTCAGAACGAAGTCCAGCCAGCGCTCGACGGAAAAGGAGTTGTATCTGCAAGGTTAATTCTTTGGGTAACGGCATCCGTGACACCTGTGCCATAGGAGATGTATGATCAACCTGTTCTAATGTTTTAAAACATTAGAACAATACCAGCATAGAAACAATGGGTGACCGTTGTCAAGATCAATTTTAAAGGCTAAATAAGGGGCTATGCGACACTTTCGGAGCGTTTACGCTCCACGTTATAGAAACGGATGCGGTCGCCGCGGAAGATAAGGTCCACTTCTCCCAAAGGACCATTGCGGTGCTTGGCAATACGGAGTTTAGTCGGAATCTGCTCGCCCCAATGCGCCTGATCCTGTTCCTCACGGTAGATAAACATGACGACATCCGCATCTTGTTCAATAGAGCCTGACTCACGAAGATCGGAAAGTTCAGGTACCCTGGTCCCGCGTGATTCGACTGCCCGGGAAAGTTGCGAACAGGCAAGGACCGGCACCCGAAGCTCGCGGGCCAGGTTTTTGAGGCTTTGGGAAATGACGGAAACTTCCTGCACGCGATTGTCAAACTTGCGGCCACTGTCAGCAAGCTGTAAGTAATCAACGATAATGAGTTTGACGCCATGCTCCACCTGGAGCCTCCGGGCTTTGGTACGCATCTCCAGGATATTCATGCCGGGCGTATCGTCAATAAAAAGCGGTGCCTCGGCAAGCTCGCCCATCGCCTCACTTAAATGTCCAAAATCACTATCAGAGAGTTTACCGGTTTTTAACTTCCATGCGTCAATGTCTGCCTGAGACACAAGCAACCGGTCTACCAGTTCTTCTTTGCTCATTTCCAAAGAAAACATCCCCACCGGCATTTTTCCTTTTACACTCACGTGCTGGGCGATATTGAGTACCATCGCAGTTTTCCCCGTTCCGGGCCGAGCAGCTAAGATAAGGAGGTTTGAATCCTGCATGCCGGACAGGCGAAAGTCGATGTCAGTAAATCCGGTAGACACACCGCGAAGTCCGCCGGCGCGTTTATGGAGCTCATCAAGACGATCAAAAGAAGCAGCTAACGCCATTTTGATCGGCATAAAGTCTCTGCGTTGTGACTGTTGGGAAATGGCAAAAATTTCGCTCTCCGCCCGATCGAGAATTTTTTGTGCCTCCCCTTCCTCACGAAATGCGTCTTCCGTCATCTTAACTGCTGCCTTCACGAGTTGCCGCTTGATATAGTGCTCTTTAATGATATGCCCATACTGGGCAGCATGGGCGCTCGTGGGCACCACATTCAGAAGATCGGAAAGATAGGGGTGTCCGCCGACGTCTTTGAGTTCTCCGGACTTTTTGAGTTGAGCAGTGAGGGTCACCACGTCAATCGGCGAACGCTCTTCAAAAAGAGCAATCATCGCAGAAAAAATGACGGCATTTCTTTCTTTGTAGAAATGCTCAGGACGCAAAAACTCTGCCACATCAATCATGGCGTCTTTATCTATGAGAATAGCGCCCAGTACGGACTCCTCTGCCAAATCATCATGGGGGGGAACTTTGGGATTCATTGCAATACTACAAATCCGACAAATAAACAAATCCGACAAATGTTTTTCATTTGTAGTATTTGTAGTATTTGTAGTATTTGTCGGATTATTTTACTCCAGTACGACTACCTGTAATTCTTCCGGGATCTTGTCTTTTGTGACAGAAAGCTTTGATTGGAAAATAGTCTCTTCCTTCCCCATTTCTTTGAGAAAGTCACGAACGGGAGAAAGGTCGCCAAACGCCTGCGGGTTTAATCCGGTACGCTGGTAGTGCATAGGAATGACGATTGACGGTTCAATGTCATGGACAATCTGGGCTGCCGCTTTGGCATCAATGGTAAATGTGCCGCCGACGGGAATAAAAAGGATATCCACTTCCCCAATCTGTTCGACATCACCGGAAGAAAGAGTGTGCCCCAAATCACCGAGGTGTGCAAGTCGAAGACTGTCTATTTCTATATGATATATGGTATTTTTTCCGCGTTTTGCTCCGCCTTCCCCGTCATGAAACGAAGAAATACCGCGGATATGGACACCTTTCATTTCATACTCTCCGGGACCGCCCACGACAAACGCGTCACCGCTAATAGCTGAAACGGCATTGTGATCGTTGTGATCATGGGATACGGTAACAACATCTGCTTCAATGTTTTTGGGAAACTTCAAGCCCACCATATCAGAGCTATATGGATCGGTGACGATAGTGGCGCCTTTTCCGCGAATTCTGAATGATGCATGACCCAATGGATAAATATCCATATTTTTTGTATTATACAATGTCCCGGTACATGCCAATCAAGTCTGACTATTTTTATGATTGGTATGGGGCTTGCATTTTATAACAGATTTGGGTATCCTAAGCAACACCTTTATCCTGCTCCATAATATATATGAATCGAGACGCACTTTTGGCCTCCCTCATCGGTTTTGGCATCGGACTTCTCATTACCGGCATCCTGCTCGTGGGTCCCAATGTCATCAAAGGATTCCCTGCCATCAAGCTCCCTTCTCTGGCATTTTCTCTTCCTAAAAAAAATGACATAAAAACAACGCCCACGGCAACGCCAACACCTGCAGTCCTCGGCATCGCCAGTCCCGCAAACGAGGAGGCGGTATCAACCAGCGATCTTGTGGTTACGGGCGTGGCTCCTGCTTCGTCCACCGTCGTCGTTGCCGGACCGAATGACGAAGACGTCGTTGTCGTGAAAGATGATGGGAAATACGCCGGAAAAATTACCCTCACCGAAGGAAAAAATGATATCGTAGTCACAAGCTATGTCAACGGAAAAGGGTCATCGCAATCTGTTACGGTGTTTTATACGAAGGAGAATTGGTAAGCCTATGAGACGAATGTTTGCTCTCGCGATCATTTTCGCGGCCCTTACGTGGACCGGCCAAGTGCGAGCAGTTGCAACTCCATCGGCAACCACGCAACCCAATAAGCAGGTGGAAGACCTCAAGGAACGGCTGGCAACCAGAGTTGCCGAACTTCGGCAGACGCAAAAGAAAGCAATCGCCGGCAAGGTAAAAAATGTATCGGTATCAACTATTACTGTCGAGACAAAAACCAAAGATATAAAAATTGAACTCCCTGATGAAATCATCGTCATTCAATATCTTAAAGGCGTACGAACCAAGCTTAGCTCCAGCGATATTGATACAGGCGATACCGTCATTGTATTTGGCGATTACGATGCAACCGTAGATATACTCAAAGCGAGTGTCATTATCATTCAAAATACCGTCACCGCGCGCGCGAGCGGAACCATAACCGCGATTGACAAAACCGACTTTACCCTCACTGTCCTTGCCGCCGACGGAAAGTCCTATGTGATAGATATCGAAACCACGACCAAAGCCCTTGCATGGGGTATCCAGCAGGGTATCCAAAAAGGAGGATTTTCAAAAATGACCGTGGGCAATACCATTCATGTGCTGGGGACTCCAGTTGCCAACAAAGACAACCGTATCTCGGCTATTCGCATTTTTGACTTGGGCAACCTGACCGCAGCCGCAGGGGCGCAAGCACCCAGTGCGTCACCAACGCCCACTGGCGGGTCTTCTCCCACAAAATCCCCCACCCCTACACCTTAACTACCCGTGACTACACTGACTACACCCGGCGGGTGAAGTAGCTTTGGCGGGTGAAGTAGCTTTGCACACCCGGCGGGTGAAGTAGCTTTGCACGATGGATATTATGGGCAAGCAAGTAACTTAAAACGATGGGGGTCGCCATACTTGGATCCTCGAATGAAATCTTGGCCATATCCTTTGCTTTCTTCAGAAATGGAATGCGCACCGTTATTTTTAATAAGCTTTATGCGCGGTATCCAAGCCGGTGCAGTCCTTGCGGTCAATTCTTACCCCGAGGACTTACGTGATATCGTTTTGGGGAAACAAAAATTCACTACACCGAATTCAAAAATTTTTACCGATGAGGCGAAAAAAAGCGTTGATCGAGCAATTCAAACCGCACTTGATGCAATTGCACTGTTACAAAAGACTAAAATTTGATATGCTTACCCTATGATCAAACCACAAACACTCAAGGGATTTCGGGATTTCTTGCCGGCTGATGCCATCAAGCGGCAGTTTGTTATTGGCAAAATGAAACAAGTATTTGAACGATTTGGCTTTGATCCGTTAGAAACGCCGGCGCTGGAGTATGCTGAAACGCTCCTTGGCAAATATGGAAATGAGGCCGACAAGCTTCTGTATTTATTTGAGGATAATGGCGGGAGAAACGTTGGACTTCGCTATGACCAAACTGTTCCTCTGTCGCGCGTTATGGCCCAATATGGTTCGGCAGGCTCACCACAAGTCCTTCGGGCGGAAAATACGCAAAAAGGCCGGTACCGTGAATTTTTGCAATGCGATATCGACACGGTCGGTACGGATTCGCCTTTAGCGGATGCGGAGGTTATTGCGTGCACATTGGAGGTCATGAAAGCCTTAGGTTTCGAAAACGTTATCATGCTTATTAATGATCGCCGGTTATTTGAAGATCTGGGCTTAACGAAAAAACAAATGATCATCATTGATAAACTCGATAAAATCGGAGATACCGGAGTTATCAAAGAACTTTCCGAAATTGGCACGAAAGATCCAGAAGGACTATTCAAAATCATCCGAGAAAGTATGCCTTCGGAACGATTGTCAATACTATTTGCGACCCTTGAACGTCAGGGGTACAAACAAGGGAAAAATTTTGAGTTTACTCCTTTTTTAGCAAGAGGATTGGATTACTATACGAGTACCATCTTTGAGCTGAAAACGAAAGCACTCTTATCTCTTGCCGGTGGCGGACGATATGACAAACTCATCGGACAATTCAGCGGTCAAGATGCACCGGCCGTGGGCATCGCATTTGGATTTGATCGCATTGTGGAGGCCATGGAAGAGCTTGGGCTTTTGCCGGATAAAAAAACGACGACGCAGGTGTTAGTCACCATGTTTTCTCCAGAACTTTTTAACAATGCCATCGAAATTGCCAATAAATTTCGGATAAGCAAAATAAATGTAGAGGTGTTTCCCGAAGAGACGAAACTTGATAAACAGCTCAAGTATGCCGACCGCAAAGGTATCCCCTATGCCATTATTGCCGGGCCGGAAGAAGTAAAAAGTGGCGTAGTCAAACTTAAAAATATGCAAACCCAGGAACAAGTCGAATTGACGGTTGACGAAGTGATCGAAAAATTAACATCAAATTTGATACAGTTTGATCGGTTGATTCCCGGTATCGATGGGTGAAATGTATGTTTTCTCGCCGCCCGACTGCCTATGGACTACTCCTTATTGCATCCATCATCTGGGGAGTCGCGGGACCTGTGATAAACTTCACTC
>JACPFZ010000012.1:0-10753 GCA_016182725.1 Candidatus Gottesmanbacteria bacterium | reverse complement strand
TTTTGCGTTCCGACCGAAACTTCCGACCAAAAGTCGTGAAATTGCCGCCACGTTTTTCTATGGATTTTTCTCCGTGCCAGTTGCTCTCGGACTGTTGTTTTATGGCTTTGATAAAACCACGTCGCTCACCGGTACGCTGCTTTCTGCCCTCTCTCCTGTTGCAATCGTCATCGTGGGATGGCTCCTTTTGAAAGAACGGGTGACAAAGTTGGAAAAAATCGGGATAACCATCGCGTTTTTTGGCACTATCCTGACCGTTGTCACACCCCTGTTTAATGGCCACCCGGAACAGATTATAGGAAAACTCGAAGGAAACGGTCTTATCATCATCTCCATCATTATCGATGCCCTCTCTATACTCCTTTTGAAAATCGCGGTAAGGTCCAGGATTTCTCCCGCAGCTCTCACCCATATCTCGTTTCTCCTGGGTTTCTTAGCAATTATTCCCATCGCACTCCTAGTACACCCTTGGGAAATGATTGTTACCACCATCGCCCGGGCGCCCCTGGCTGCCCACGCAGGCGTCTGGTACATGGCCATACTTTCCGGCTCTATCGCGTACATGTTGAGAAACTGGGGAATCAAAACCATCGAAATCGGTGAGGCGGCTATATTTGCGTATCTGTATCCCATTTGGGCAGCTCCGTTTTCTATATTCTGGCTGAAAGAACGACCGACGGAAACCTTCTTCATCGGGGCGGCTGTGATTGCCGTAGGCGTCTTTGTGGCTGAATACAAAAAACGGAAAAAACTCAGGGTGCCAAATCCTCACTGGAACAAACCTCGACAGAGACGGTGAAACGTGCTATAATTTGTGCATGAAACAAGGTATTCACCCCCAATGGTATCCGGATGCAAAAGTGTCCTGTGCCTGTGGAAACACCTTCATAATCGGCGCAACCAAGCCCGAGCTTCGCGTGGAAATTTGCTCCCACTGCCATCCGTTTTTTACCGGTGAAATGAAATTCGTGGATACGCTGGGCCGCGTTGAACGGTTCCAGCAGAAACAAAAAGCAGCCCAAGCAACCTCAGTGGTAATAGCTGCCAAGAAAAAGAAAAAAGCCGAGCGCGAGGAACAGTTGCGTTCACCGAAGAGCTTGAAAGAGATGCTTATGGGTTCAAAGTAATCAAGCTTCTTGAATTTTCAATTTACAATTTTCATTAAATTTTCAATGATTCAATTTTCAAACGTTTGAAAATTATTGTTTTCAATGTAAATTGATTGTAAATTGGAAATTGAGAATTGAAAATTGTTATGAATGAAGATATTGCCATTCTCGAGTTTCGTCCAGGTCCTGGTGGCGAGGAAGCCAAAATTTGGGCATCTGACCTTCTGCGCATGTACACGCGCTATGGGAATATTCAAGGCTGGAAGGTTGAAACGATAAGCGACAATGCCATACGGATCCGCGGTCCCCAGGCATTTACCAAGCTTCAATACGAAGCAGGAACGCACCGCGTCCAACGCGTGCCAACGACCGAACGACAAGGGCGCATCCACACGTCAACAGCAACGGTTGCGGTCCTTCCGGAAATTCCAGAGGCAGAAGTCGTGATCCGGCCGGAAGATTTGGAGTGGGACTTTTTCCGAAGCTCTGGCCGTGGCGGCCAGAATGTAAATAAAGTAAGCTCTGCGGTACGCTTGCGTCACAAACCCACGGGTATCGTCGTTTCTGCGCAAACCGAACGAGACCAGTTTCAAAATCGCCAGGTTGCCCTCTCCATGCTGCGCGCCAAAGTGTGGGAACAGGAATTAATGCGCCGCGAAGCGGCCCTGACCGATAAGCGAAGCGTAATCGGAAGGGGCATGCGGGCAGAAAAAATCCGAACGTATAATTTCCCTCAAAACCGCGTCACCGACCACCGCATCAACAAGTCCTGGCACAATTTGGAAGACATTATCGAGGGAAAATTGCAAAAAGTGACCGAAGCGCTTTTAACTTCACAGATATAAAATACCATTAGAGCCGAAGGAGCGCCTTATGAAGGGTACGCTTCAACGGATCAAGCGTCAAACCGAGCGCCTCAAGAGTAAAGACCCCCAATAAGTTTGTATCGCCTTTCTCTCCAAATAATACTGGTGCAGCAGATTCCCGACCCTGAAATTCAAAAAAGGCATTACCAACCTTTCGGTTAATCGTGCTGCCATCGGCCAATACAAATGATTCGACTCGCTGTGGACGTATCCCTAAATCTTTAAGCACGGAGGAGGGAACAACAGTATAGGTTGCCCCGCTGTCAACCAAAAATTTTCCCTCGTATACTTTCAGGGGATTTTGCGGATTTTTTATCTTAAGTCGAACATCGGTCATTCCCATGGTAGCATGAGTATACTACACATCTCTTCTACTCTCCTTGATTTCCCAATGTGAGCTTCACTGTCTTTTCTTTTCCGTCGCGCCAGATGGTGAGGGAAACGGTATCGCCCACTTTTTTCTTACTGATAATTTTTGAAAGCTCGGCGTTTTCGCCGGATAAGCGTATATCATCAAATTTTGTGATGATATCGCCTTGTTTAAGCCCTGCGGTATCTGCCGGACTTCCACTTATAACATCAACGATATACGCGCCTTCCGGCACATCATTAAGAACCGCTAAATCGCGCGCTACAGTTTTATACCGCACGCCGATAAAGGGCCGATTGAATTGGCCCGTCTGGTTAAAGTTGGCAAGCGCGTCGCGGACTACATTAATCGGTAATGCAAATCCGATGTTCTGTCCGTCTCCTGATACTGCGACATTGATACCGATGACCTGACCGCTGGAATTGAGAAGTGGCCCACCGGAATTCCCTGGGTTGATGGCCGCATCGGTTTGGATCACAGACGGTGTTCCGAAATTCCCCAAGGGCAGTCCCAATGGCAATAGCAAGCTGTCCAACTTTGATTTTGCTGGAGTCGCCGAGCTCAACAGGTTTGAGCACTTGCCCCGAGCCGCCAGCCGGCGGAGAGGGATTAATTTTAATAATTGCTAAATCATTGACCGGATCGCGGTAAATTTTTACTACATCGTAAGTTTTATCGTCCTTGGTAATCACACGATATTTGGCATTCGTATCCGCTACCACGTGCTTATTGGTAACAATAAGGCCGCCCTCTCCCACCACAAATCCGCTCCCAATATCCTGCTCAAGTTTCTGTGTTTGGCCGGGGCGTCTCCGGAATGGAGAAAACGGATCAAAAGGATTAAGCTCAAAGATATCACCCGTGGTGCGCGTTTTGGTAATCCCCACGGTAACCACGGAAGGAGAAACCTTGTCAACGACGTCAATAACCACGGATTCTTCAGAAACGACTCGTACGTTTTCCATACCAGGAAGTTTCTGAAGTGAAGAAGCCTTGGGAAGTTTCAAATACCGCTCAAATGTGCTCCATCGTAACCCGAAGACCCCGGAGCTCACCAAACCACCGAGAACCAAAACCGCTGCAGCAATGAAAAGAAGAAATCGTTTCATAGAAAACCGTAGATTACTATTTTAAAAGAAGTTCCACTGCTTTTGCAAGCTGCGCATCACTCGTAGCATCAGTGCTCTCCATCGGCACCAGTACGTCAGGGACAATGCCCTTTTTATTGATCCAGTCGCCTTTGGGGAGTAACCACTTGCCGGTCGTGATATGAAGTCCCGCCCCCCCCGTCAAATCCTGCGGCGTCTGCACGGATCCTTTACCAAACGATGTTTCACCCACAATCGTTGCCCGTTTATAGTCGCGAAGCGCACCCGCAACAATTTCAGCGGCAGACGCGCTGCCTTTATTGATGAGAACGATCACCGGAATATCGAGCAGTTTGCCTACCCGGTCTACCGGATAGTTTTCGCGCGTGCCGTCGCTATTCACTTGAGATACGACGGTACCGCTTTTCATAAATTCACTTGCGATAAAAACCGCACCCTGCAAGTATCCACCGGGGTTATTGCGCAGGTCAAAAATGAGTCCTTTGAGCGTGCCGTTTGCCGCCTGCGCGGCAAGAATCTCCCCCACTGCTTTATTCCACTCATCGTTACTATGATCGCCGAAACGGGAAAGCCGCAGGTAGGCAACTTTGCCGGTTTTTGCTTGCAGGACTTTGGCATCTTTGACACCGCTTACCTCAGGAATTTCCCGAGGAGAACGCACCCACCACTCCACCGAGGGCACCGTAATGGTATCGCGAATAATTGTGATATCCACCGGTTTTGTGCCCCCTTCGTGAAGGATGTTTAGCGTAACGGTCGTTCCGCGCGGTCCGCGAATTTTGGAAACCGCTTGGGGGAGCGTCCAGCCAATCGTTTCTTCGCCATTTACCTTTACAATGAAATCGCCTGCTTTCATTCCCGCCTTTTCCGCGGGATTTCCCTTAAGCGGTGCCACCACAATCACGTGTCCATCCTTCATCCCCAACTGCGCGCCGATGCCTTCAAACGCGCCGCCTAAATCCTGTTTAAACTCGGTATTTTCTTTTGGCGGCAAAAAGACCGTATACGGGTCACCGAGGGAGTTGACCATCCCCGTGATTGCCCCTTCCACCATCTTCCCTTTGTTGAGATTTGCCGCGTCTATATAATGGCGCAGGAGTCGTTGCCATACATCCCAAAACAGCGAAAAATCAACGGCCAACTGGGGCGGCGACTCTTGACCCACGACCACCTGTTTATCGGGCGAGATACGAAGCTGTGTACGCCGCAGACCTAACTCATAGCCACTAGCCCCAACGAAAATAAGGAGAGCGAGGGTGACAAAAAAATTACGGAGTTTAGAAAACGGAAGAGTCCTCATTGTATAAAGGTAAGGGAATTGAGATCATTAGTCAACTCTGTACGATAAACGGAAGAAGAGCCACGTGACGGGCCCGCTTGATGGCTTGTGTGAGAGTCCGCTGATGGGTGCTACAAATGCCGGTTCTCGTACGGCCCAAAATTTTGCCGCGTTCCGTAAGGAATCTCTCGAGTAGGACCGCATCCTTGTAGTCCGGCTCTGTTTTGGTGTTGCAAAACTGACAGTTTTTCGCAACTGCTCGCTCTCGTTTTGCAAATCGTTTTTGACTTCGCATCATATAGTTAAATTTGAAAATTGAAAATTAAAAAGGTATGTCATCCGGATTCACGTCTTCTGTCCCCTCAGTTTTTTTACCGATCGTTGGCTGAGCAATAGATTTGGCTTGTTCTGATCCCGCAGAAGCGGGACGAAGGGCCTGTTCTGAGTCTTGACGGACACTCGCTGCTTTCGTCTCGCTCGGCGTTTCGCTTCCCGCTTCTTCTCCCGAAAGTGTTGCGGGACGCTTAAAATCAAGGAGAATCATGTCCTCGATCACGACTTCCGTCGTCGTTCGTTGCGCCCCATCAGCCGCTTGCCACGTCCGCGTTTGCAGCCTTCCCTCGACGTAAATTTTCCGTCCTTTTGTCAAAAGCTGACTGCAAAGTTCGGCTAACTTATTCCACGCCACCACCCGATGAAACTCCACGTCTTCCTTTTTCTCTCCGCTTTCTGTGGTCCAATATCTGTTGGTCGCAAGCCCCAATGTGCACACTGCCGCCCCTGTCGGGGTATAGCGAAGCTCCGGATCACGCGTCAAATTGCCAATGAGCAGCACTTTGTTTAAACTCCTCGATGCCATAGCCTATTTCGTCGCAGTTAAGAGATATCGGATCACGTCGGGCACAAGTCGCGTCTGTTTCTCAATATCCCCCACTTTGAGCGCCTCCCCTTCCAGTGTTGCCAATATATAGATCCCTTCTTCGTGTTTTGCAATGGGGTAGCTTAGCCGCTTTTTCCCCAAATCCTTCACCTCTTTCACCTTCGCTTGCCCAATGAGTTTGCGTAGTACTTCATCCCGTTGTTTTATGTCAAAATCAGGCCGGAAAACTAGCATAAGCTCGTATTGCCGCATAATAGGGAGAATAATACCATGTTGCCAAACGTGTGACAAGGGCTATTCAAGATACGGCCGAAGTTTTCCTGCACTACTCGAATGGCGCAAACGCCTGAGTGCTTTATCTTCTATTTGTCGAATCCGCTCCCGCGAAAGCCCAAACATGGTGGCGACTTCTCCTAACGTATGAGAACCTTCTCCGTCTAGGCCAAAACGCTTGGTTAAAATAATTTCTTGTCGTGGAGTCAGTCTGTTTAGTTCCTCTGTTACCACTTCCTTTAATAGTTGTTGATCAACAGACTCATCCGGATCAGGCGCGGTGGGATCTCTTACAAATTCATCAAGCTCCGTATCATCATCTGCCGCATCCATTTTGTCCTGTAAGGATAGGGTATGTTGACTGACCTGAATCGTGTCACGAATCTTTTCTGGAGAACATTTCATTTCTACAGCAATCTCCTCAACTGTAGGTCGCCTTCCTAAATTTTGTTCCAAAGCTTGCGCGGTAGTATATATATGCCGAATCTGATCTGTTTTATGCAGGGGAATGCGGATCATGCGGGTCTTTTGGGAAAGAGCGCGAGTGATTGCCTGTCTAATCCACCACGTGGCATAGCTGCTAAATTTATACCCACGGGTATAGTCAAACTTGTCTACCGCACGCATCAGCCCGACGTTGCCTTCTTGAATTACATCAGAAAACGGCAAACCGCTTCCCCTGTAGCGCTTGGCGATGCTCACGACTAAACGCGTGTTGGCACGAGCGAGTTTTTCACGAGCTTCCTGGGCATCGTCAACATAGGCCGGATCGAGTACTCCACGCTCAATGCGTTTGGCAAGAGCAACTTCTTCTTGGGGAGTCAAAAGTGGCGTTTTCCCTTGTTCCTTAAGATATATCCCTACCGAATCATTATCGTCAACATGTATAAAAAGATTGTCTGGGTCAACCTGAAAACCCTCATTTTCCAATAACTTCAGCTCTTCGTCTGATGGCTCTAGTATGTTGTTCTCCTCATCAATACTCTGGATCTCCTTCACCAACCGATGAGTACTATCGCCCAATCTTATGTTGCGTTCCAGATTAACCATACAATGAGCGTATGTTACTACCCTCCAATTTTAAACTCCACTACATCCCCATCTTGCATGATGTAGTCTTTGCCTTCCAACCGCAGTTTGCCCAATTCTTGTGCCTTTTTTCGGCTTCCGAGAATAACCAGATCATCAAAGGAAATAACTTCTGCTTTGATGAATTTCTTTTCAAAATCGGTGTGGATAACTGCCGCTGCCTGCGGCGCTTTTGTACCGCGAGTTATAGTCCACGCGCGGACTTCTTTCACTCCCATAGTGAGGAAGCTTAGGAGCCTAAGCATTTCATATGCTTTTTGAATGAGCCGCTCCAACCCTGACTGTTCCAGTCCTAACTCTTGGAGATATTGCTTCTGATCCTCCTGTGGTAAGCCAGCAAGCTCGGATTCTATTTTTGCTGAAATCATGAGCGTGTCGCCGGTTGTCTGCAATTTCATTTGTTCTTCCGACACATTGGCAACATACAACACCGGCTTCATCGTCAGCAGTTGTAAATCTTTTATCAAAAATCGATCATCGTCATCTTCTTTAGGAATCACGTCACGGGCAGGTTTTCCGCTGTCAAGAGCAATCTTCAGCGATTCAATAAGCTCCCAGCGCCTTTGCGCTTGTTTATCCCTTACTCCTCTTGGCTCAACTTGCTTACTCAATGTCTGAAGGTCTGCAAGGATAAGTTCTGTTTCGATAATCTCTTGATCCCGTTTCGGATCAATCTCCCCTGCCACATGCACGACATCCGCATTTTCAAAATATCGAGTAACATGAACAATAAGGTCTACCTCGCGAATGTGGGAAAGGAATTTATTCCCCAACCCCTGGCCTTCCGCCGCACCCTTAACCAATCCGGCAATATCGACAAATTGAACAGACGCCGGTATTATCGGCGGTCTGTTCATCCTGAGCGAAGTCGAAGGATCTCCCTCGGTTTCTGCCACGATATCCGCAAGCTTCGCAAGTCGCTCATCCGGCACGGGAACCACGCCGACATTCGGCTCAATCGTGGTCCGGCATTCGGCAAACCAACAATCCCACATCGAAGCATAGTGCTTGTATATTACTCGATTCTTGAGGCTTAATACCAGCCCTTGCAGAGTTGAACCCTATTCTTCATAGCAACGACACCCACATCAACCCGTCGGGTTGTCTTCCTTGCTCAGGTACTGCAAAAATTGTTTCTGATTGTAATAGCCCAATTTGTCTGATGGCAGAAGCCGGGCGACCCGAAGCATCAGCAGATCCTTTGGTAAAAGGTGGAATGTGTCGGCATCTTGCCGAATGTCGTAATAAAAAAATGCGGGCCCAAATACCGCGCAAACCGGCGCCAAAGGGTTCCGCCATCCATCATCGACTCGGTGAATATCCCGCGTGCCCACCAACCCAAGGGGGAGTATCATGGTTTTGTCGCTCACTTCCTTATCTCTGAACACGTGTTGTATACCGGCCTGCGCTTCTCCCAACGTACCATCGAGACTACGCGTCCCTTCCGGACAAATACCCGCTACGGTCCTATCTTCCCGTAAAGTGGCGGATAATAGGTCAAAGGAGGCCAGGTTTATATTCACGTTTAGACGCTTAAATTTTCCTTCTCTCATTCGGTGACTCTGGACTATCGGTAGCATTTGAACCCGGTTGGCAGCGGCAATCGCGCCCATGGAGCGCGCTTCATCTTCCATCGCCTCCTGTCTGTGCATCGCTATTTCACGAGTAAATGCGATAGTGCTGGCATGGTCTAAGCTATCGTAGAGGTGGGGAAAAAATTTGGAACTGGCTAGCCAGATTTTTGTTCCGATGAGTCCTCTCAAAGCCTTCTGCAATAGCGAAATAACGACTCCCGGGTCGATGATGGATTCATGGTTTGAGATAGCTACGAGCGATCCACCGGATGCTATGTGGCGTTTTACTGGGTCAAGGTGCCGCGCTCCCTCCCATCGCAGCCGTAAACCATGGGTTATAAACATCCAGTACGCTCGGGCTTTAACCTCTGCCGCTAACGCTACTGTGTATACTCGCAGTTGCTCGTGCATAGCACGGGAGAGATTGTATCATAACTTCAAACGTAAAACCCAAACCCACCCTTCCCATTTCATATTCACCTTCTTCATATTCACCTTCCATTTGACTTAGGTTTGCACATTTCCTTTACAAATCAATCGCTAAATGTTCGATTGTCTTTAATTTCATTGAATAATCTGCTTGATCCAGCACAAAATCTTCGTATTCGTCTGTGGACTTAAAAAAGCTCAGGACATCCTTTATATTAGTCGTTCGAGCATTAATTATACCTAAATATTCCGGATAGGACGACCATTTGTAGCTTTTTAGCTCTTCCGGCTTAACAATAAAACCTGCAATTGGGTTTAAATGAATGTAACGGGACAAATGTAACAACTGCTCATCATCTTCTATACGGACCGCTTTGAACACACCTTGGAAAAGCGGTCCGACCCGATTGTGCTTCGTATTAAAATATTTGGTATAGCTATTTGTAAATTTAGCCATAAATTTAACAATCCCTCCGTCCTTAAGTTGCTTTACCAAAAGGTGGAAATGATTACCCATTAAACAAAATGCAATAATTTCAACTTGCAATTCAACCTCATTTAAAGATTTTAAAAAATCAACTCTTTTTTCCTGATTTAATGCTAAGTATTTAGAATATCTAAATGGTAAATTACCAAATCTATAAAAATTAATTGCATCAATTGCCCTTAAAAATTCATATTTGCCAGTAAAAGTTAATCTCTTTTCAACCCCCCGGTTGAATACATGGTAATATTCTCCATTCGCAAAAATGATTTTCCTATTTGTTGACATGGACTGATAATAACAAACAGAAGTAAAGGTGTCAATGTAGTGCAAATGGAAGGTGATAATTAGGTGATAATTATCGCACTTTTATAAGCTCATCAAAGTCTGATGATTCTACTTTTTTCTCGCCCAGTTCCAGATGGTGCCAAAGACCCAACCCACGACGTAGCCGCAGACAAAGGTCACAACAACCAAGATCACGGCGGTACTGAAGTTAAATTCACCTACCACGTAGGGATTTTCGATAAAATGCAAGCCAAAAATCCAGTCTAAGTAGCCTTGGGCAAGTTCGGTGTATACAAGAAGCGACCATACGGCGTGCATGACTGCTACAAATCCGCCGAGTGCCAGTCCTACGGTGTGCGGAACAACTTTATTTCCCTTCACAAGTTCTCACCTCCTCTTCGACTCGGGCTTCGCCCTCGCTCAGGGCAAGCCTTCACTTTCGCGAAGAAAGATGTTTGTTGGAAACGCGAATTTCCCCGTGCACGTGGTAGAGAGCGGCAAGAATAGCAAGGGAAAGGTACACGTGCCAGATGGGAATATCGTAGTAGGCTGGACACGGGCTACCAGATATCGGTGCCACCACATCACAGATTGCTTTATACGATATGCGGTCGAAATTCAATATGTCAACCGCACCAACGACGAAGAATAACAAAAGGAAAAAGAAGAATAATCTGTGGTGATTAATTTTTTCTCCCAACTTCATACTATGTTGATCATAACACACGCTCTCCTGTGCAATGCAAGAGCGAATTTTCACCACCTCATAGCTCTAACGTGAGGTAGGTAAAATGTAGCCCCCCGCTTTCATGCAACTCCTTGGAAATAATTTTTGTAAACCGAGAATAATCAGGAAAAAACGTGTCTGCGTCCGCGGTCGCATCAACAATCGTCAAATATAATCGGTCTGCGCGGTCAATCGCCTCCGCATAGATCTGTCCCCCGCCGATGACAAATATCTCTTCATTTCCTGGTGATTTTTTCGCTGACTGTATTGCTTCAT
>JACPFZ010000053.1 GCA_016182725.1 Candidatus Gottesmanbacteria bacterium | reverse complement strand
GGTTTGTGGGTCTGTGGGTCTGTGGGTTTGTGGGTCTGTGGGTCTGTGGGTCTGTGGGTCTGTGGGTCTGTGGGTCTGTGGGTCTGTGGGTCTGTGGGTCTGTGGGTCTGTGGGTTTATAAGGAGGATGGTCTTTAGACAGCACCACGGGGGTCCCGAACCCATTTGCAAATCCTTATATCCGATTTTTTTCATCCTCCCTCTCATTGCTTACGAAACATTAGAGGAAAATCATGAATTAGCAGGAAATTCACAATAATAACGATGAATTAGCACATAATTCCAAGATAATTAGCCAAACATTCATCTTGAGTTTCACGTCCTATTGCTTTCACCTATAGAAAGATGTTTTGGATCGGAAAATCCCGGCCTTGATCCGCATACCTATAGGATCAACTTATAGCTTTCCTTGTCCGTGGTGGTTTATGCACCCTATGTCGCTCCAGCTCTTCATCCCAGCAGGTCATTTCATGATCTTTCTGGTGTGTGAGGCAATATTCTTTGTAGCAAATTGGGCATTGCATCACACTATCGTTGCCTGCACACTCATGACAACAACCTAATGGAATCCAATGTATTTGTGTCTTCATTCTCGTTTCTCGAAATAGGCTATGAAAGCGAAAAATCCAGCCAATCCGGCAAAAGCAAAGCACCAGAACGCCAGGGTTGATAAGTCCATTTTGAAGAATGGTTGACTTTCTTGAGAATTTCCGCTATAATCAGGTCGTTGATAATCAACGACCCAAATCGAATGGTGGCTAAGAGTTTTTTGCCTTCAGGTAGCGCAACCATTCGCGCTCATAATGGCTATTGACCGCGACTCTTGAGACGTATTTGCTGCCAAAGTCCCAAAGATGAGTTGCTATTGGGCAACGATTTTCCCCAGGAATGCAGCCACACAGCAAGTGGATTTTGTTCATTTTCGCTCCTTTTCTCTTCGCATCACAATACCACAACACTCGCAAAAATAGAGCATGTCCTTTGTTTCGTAGTCCCGAGCAGGCACCCCGCCGTCCTCTACATGGCCAACAATTTCGCAAAGTGCAGTTGCGGCATAACGCTCTGCACAATTGCAGCCATCGTACCCACAAGAGCCGGGATTGAGGTGGTCGTAATCGCCCGTAGCTACGGCTAGTAATGCAGCTCGTAGGCGCTCTTCGATTGTGGTCATGCTACTTCTCCTCCTTCTCTTCGCATTACAATACCGCAGCGATCGCAAAAGTACCGCATCATAGTCTTTGTGCTGTAGTGCTTAACGGGCTTCTTTCCCTCCACATGGCCAAGGATTTCACAAAGTACTCCTTTTGCATAGATCTCTACGCAAGTGCAGCCATCGTCATGATTAGGCCAAAGACCGTCATGGTCGTAATCGCCTGCTGCTATGGTTTCTAATGCAGATAATGCAGTTTGTAGGCGCTCCTCGATTGTCATGTTACTTCTCTCCTTTCCCAGCTTACACCCCTATTATACCCTATCCTGGCCAAAAAGTAAATGGGGTTTAGGGGGAATTTGCCACCTTCATCGTGCCCAAGAACGCTCTGAGGTCCAGTTGACTTTTGGTGGGACTGTAGGATCATCAAGTTCCCCATTGGCCCAATTGAACAGTATGGCCCCTACCCGACCATTCCCGTCGATGAACGGATGGATCCGCTCAAATTCCTCGTACAATTCGGTTGGCGTTACCAGCCCTTCGTTCACCGCATCGATTAGCAACGTAACTTGATTGATGAGCACCAGAGTAGGCACACCCACTTGACGACCATCAATAAGGACTGGCACTTGTCGGAAACCATCCTTGTTCTTGACGGGTTCTACACGCCGACCCAATTCCAGGATATCCTCAATACAGAGGACATTCGCGTCCATTTCCTGATAACAGAAGATCCAAGCGTTTACCATATCAGCCACCGAGAGTTCGCCGGAATGCTGGCGAAAGCATTCTTCGGCGCAAAAGCGGACCACATCAAGGCTTACCAGATTGTGCTTCACGACCCCTCTCCTTTAACTGTAATCAGAGCCTTGGCCATGCATGTATGGCAACGATAATAATTGGCGTTTTGGAAGAGGCTATTTGTCCGGGCCATTTCCCATTGTTCTAGGCTTTTCGGACGGTAGCCGAAGACTGGGCCCTTCGTGCCACAATAAGAACCCCCTTCACTACGGAAATGTACAGGTTCCCTGGAGAGATCTTTGTTGCTCATAGTTCCGCCACCACAATCCTTTCGCGTTCGTCCATCGCAAGGATGATATCAGCACCCTTCTTGAGCTTTGAGAGCCGATAGAACAGACCAGCATCGGTGGTGTAGGCGATGACTGGCTGGTTGTCCTGCCCCTCCAGCTGAACGATGAAGTACATCTCGTCGTTTGATTGGAGCTCGACAATTTTTGAAAAGGCTAACGGCACCCTCAACAGAGATTCCAGCCGGATGAAAGGCGTTTCCCCTTTAACTGTAAGTTGGGTTGTCTCGTGGCGCTCGACATGTTGGGGTTTCATCGCCCAGCCGACCCTGTAGCCAAAGAAGTAGGCTACAAGACCGATGACAATGGCTCCGATCCATTCATCAGACATGTTACTTCCTTGCTAATACTTCCGGGTGCGTACGCTATCCAACACCACGGTCCATCCAAAAGATTCCCACCGACCGCTTGTCGGGAAATCGGTTTTATAGGCAACAGACCGGCGCAACCCTATCACACATCCAATGGAGGGAGATGCGATTTTGAGCACATCGTCGCTGGTTGCTGGCCAGCAATAATCATACCTTAGCATGTCAAGGGGAAATTCAAATACAAACTCCCCTCTCGGCTGAACGGAGAACTCCTGTGTGAACATATATTCCCCCTACTTCACCTTCACCAGCTTGCCATCCTTCATCAGTCCCTCGGCAT
>JACPFZ010000052.1 GCA_016182725.1 Candidatus Gottesmanbacteria bacterium | reverse complement strand
CGAGTTCGAATCTCGCCCTTTCCGCCCATAGGTACTCACTATTTTTCACTGACCATGAAACTCGATGTTATTGAACTTCATGTAAACAATTGGCAC
Source organism: Candidatus Gottesmanbacteria bacterium (assembly GCA_016182725.1). GTDB lineage: Bacteria > Patescibacteriota > Microgenomatia > UBA10105 > UBA927 > JACPFZ01. Next base: position 15,462 of record JACPFZ010000052.1, on the reverse strand, counting down.
AAAAGTCTTGATTGGTGGGTGAATAAGCTCGGACTGAAAATAATTGTGCAAGAAGATGACCACAAGTTTGCTTTGCTCTTAGGGACTGGTGGTGCAATGGTTGGCTTATATGGTGGAAAACCAACAAGCAAACAGCGATTCGTACCACATTTCAAAGTAGTAAACCTTGAAGAGACAGTAGAGAAATTAAAGCATAACGCTATTCATGTTGACACTATTGAAATAAGACATTGGGGCAAGCAAGCAAAAGTAACTGATCCTGAAGAAAATATTTTCTACCTCTATCAAGAAGAGCGTGGTTTTTGATATGACAATCACCATCTGCGGCAGCATGCAGTTTCATGAAAAAATGCGGGAAGTAAAAAGACTTCTCGAAGAACAAGGGCATACGGTATTGGTCCCCAAAAGCATTGAGCTTATGGATACAGTGGGTTACGTGCATCCGACGGTTGACGAGGGGCGCATCCAAGCAAAAATCGAGCATGATTTTATCCGCGAGCACTTTAAAAAAATTGAAGAAGCCGACGCTATCCTCGTTCTTAATTACGACAAAAAAGGCATAAAAAACTACATTGGTGGCAACACCTTCCTGGAGATGGGGCTGGCATTTTGGTTGGGTAAGAAGATGTATCTGCTCAATCCTATCCCTGACATGGACTATCTCACGGAAATGCATGCCATGCAGCCGACCATCCTTGATGGCGATGTATTAAAGCTCAAGTGACACGTCATTGCCATCCTGCTTGGGAATGTCAAGAATTATCCGCATCACCTTGCCTTCGTTATCCTTGATAACCAGGTTCCCGCCGTTTTTTCCTTTCAATTGATCATTATATTGGTTTTCTAACCCCGTCACCCCATTGTAATTTGTTGTGGAATAGAGCAATGAACAACATTCTTTATAGAGCGTGTTGTCCACCTTGCCGCTTTCTGATGCGATCCTGACGATGTGTGGGGCAAACGACATGCCGGGGTGTCGCGTGATGGGTTGCGCAAGTACGCCTATTGCAATCGAAACGTCAGGAAGGGTATTCCCGACGTAACGGTGGTGGATGCTTGCGGATATGGGATGATTATGGAAGGCAGTTGCAAGGGAAGCAAGCATGGCATCTTCCTTGGACTGGTCCACATCCTTTGGTGTTATAGAGACCATGAATCCGGATGTATCATAGGCAAGAAGTTTTCCGTCTTTTGCGATGATGGATCCGCGCTTGGCAGGGATGACGGAAGTTTCCAAATGAGTAGTTTCATTAAATCCTTCCAGCAAATGAGCCCATTGCCACGCAATGACCCATCTGCCATTTTCGGAAGCTACGGGGATGGTTCGCTCCTCGACAAATGGTCCCAGTTCACGGGTGAAGTAGGTGATGCGCAAAGGAACCAGTTGTGGCGATTCAAACCGTGACCATCGAGACATTGCAATTTCAATAGTGGCTCCTTCGATCTGTCCGTCGTAATAGGTTTGCAGTCCGAATCGGTGAAATGCTTGCCGGTCAGTGGTTTTGGATGATGTTGACAATTGCTCATACATATCCTGAAAAAATCCATGCTCCCATGCATAGGTAAAATTTTTGACTGTTGCTTGGGGAGTAGGGAAAAGGATGTCCAGTGAAGTCATGACATTTGCTCCCAACAGAATGACGAAAATAATAAGAGCAAATTTTTGTTTGATAACAGTCTGGCACGCCATGAGGTAGAGAAAGGGTAAGACCAAAAGGAGGTAGCGGATCCAAAACGGGATCACGGAGAGGATGATGAGGAGGAGCAGAGTGGATACCGCAACAGGAATGAATCGGCGATTGAGCTTGCCATGGAGCAGTATTCCGATGCCTATGAGCGTGATCAGCGGCCAGCTAGGACTCCAGAGAGTACCTAGCTCCCATACATGGGTGAAAAGATTTTGCGTGCGGTTGAAAAGAAGGGTGGTGATGGCGCTTCCGGTGTTGGGAGAAAGCAGACTGCTTTGGAAAAATCCCATCATCCATTTTTGCACCCCAATCCATTCAATAAACGAATGTCCCTGCAGAAAATAAGGTATGTAGGGAGCCAGATATGCAGCAAACGCTCCTCCAAGAAAGAAGAGGATTGTTTTCGTTGAATGCCGGCTTTTCCAAAGGATTATCAGGAGAATGATTCCTATGACTGGACTAAAGACCGGGGTTTTTGCTGCGGAAAACAGACCAAAGCTTATCCCAAGGGCGATTGCGAGCAGAGAAGAGGGCCGTTTTGTCGTCGTAATACGGGTGAGAAAAAGAAACGTCCCAAGAAGGAAAAAAAGCTGTAAACTATCCAGCATCGTCAGAGGAAATTGGCTGGTGAGGAGGGGATCGGTGAGAAATAACAGGGTTACCGCCAGGTTTGCAACAGTGTTTTTGAACAATAGTTTTGCAAGGGCAAAGAAGGTGATGATGGTGAGTGTGGCGATAATAAATCCATACCAATGGCCGTTGCCGAAGATAACAATCGAAAGTCCGATGAGGTATTTGCCAAGCGGTGGCACCTCGGCATTGTAATCGGCTGGATTATCCCCTTTAACCAGGCGATACCCTTCGTAGAGAAAAAGCCCATCATCACCAATCGTCCGGCTTGATACTGGCAACTGCCACTGGGAGTGTTTGTAGCGGTCTTTCCAATAGGCCGCATCGAATCGGGAAGTGAGCAAGGCGCGGTTGGCGTAGAGAACGAGCGCAAAATAGGCAACGATTCCAATGACCAAAAAAGAGATGGTCCACCGTTTCATCGTAAGGCCATTCTAGCAGATAGACCATTTTGGCGATATAATAAGCTAGGTATGATCGTCGTGACGGAAGGGTTATGTGAAGATCCGTCACGACACCTTTAAGGAAATGTAGCTGGGAGAAAAACCTTGGTTTTTCCCCAGTGACGCTCCCTTAGCTTAACTGGACAGAGCGCGGCCCTCCGGAGGCTGATATGGCAGTTCAAGTCTGCCAGGGAGCGCATTGACATTTCTTTACGATCCTCAAGTCGTGTACGAATAGTACTGAAAAGACTTGAGGCAAGTTGCGGAGGGCAAAAGATAATATGAAAAACACAAAAGCCATCGCCAATCTCATTTTTGAAGCGGCGGTGGTCAAGCGGCTTCTTCGCACCGGGTGGCAGATTCTTGGGGATAATGAAGAAGGGGTCGGCGAGCATACTTTCATGACCTGTGTGATTGCCTATTTTTTAGCAAAACAACTCAAAGCCAATCTAGAGACAGTACTTATCATGAGTGTATTTCATGACTTCCACGAGGCGCGTACCGGAGATCTGGATAAACTTGCCAAGTTTTACATGACGCGGGACCAGGACCGCGCGAACCGCGATATCTTTAAGGGCGTGGATGATGAGCTTTTGGCAACACTTGATGCGTATGAAAAACGCGAAACGCTTGAAGCCAAGATTGTCTATGAAGCGAACGTCATTGCATTTTTGGTAGAACTTAAGCTCCTTATCGAAAAAGGCAATACCCATGCAAAAGAGTGGCTTGATGGGAATATGAAACGACTTCGTATTCCTGAATCGGTCGCTTTGGCCCAACGTTTAGCCAAAACTGATTCACATGACTGGTGGAAGCATATCCGAGCAACCCTTCACGAAGAGTTTGCAAAATAGAGCTGCTTTCTCATGTACCCTCTTGACAAGTAACGATGTCATATGTACACTAGTGTACATATGACGTATATTCTTCCCATTACCGAAGTGAGAAAGAATATTTTTGCCCTTATGGAAAAAGTCGCCAGAACAGGCGAAGTCATCGAGGTGGAAAAAGAAGGGAAAAGGATTGTAAAAATCGTTCCTATTGCGCATGATCCGGCGGCGAAAGCGGATTATGTTCTGACGCATGTACTCCCGAAGCTTGCTGGCGCATGGAGACACGTGTCGCCTGCGGAACTTGCCGCGCACCGTACATGGGTGCGAGGCAAGGCTGAAAAACGCTATTGGAAGCGGCGCACGTTTTCATGACAAAAGTGCTGGTTGATAGTGACATCATTATCGATTTTCTGCGAACAGGCGGCGGCATGTTGCCGAAATTATTTATTGGTCAACGCGACGGCAAAGTGGAACTGTTTTTATCAACGATCACGGTGCTAGAACTTTTTGCCGGAAAATCTTCAAAGACAACCACCGAGAAAATTCATGAACTTATTGCCGGATTTAGCATCATACCCCTGGGGATTGATCTTGCTGTGTTTGTCGGAGAACTCAAGCGGGATCACCGGATGGACACGGCGTTTGCAGATCTAATAGTCGGCGCAACAAGTCTATCTATCAGTGCGCGCCTTGCAACGCGCAATAGGCGGCACTATCGGGGGATACCCAAGCTCCGATTTTACCTTTCGTCGTGATGACAGAGTTTCTTTCTTGAATCCATCTGCGCTATAATTTGATGTATTGGAGGAGTCGGATAGTGGTTCATTCCGCTTGCTTGGAGAGCAAGTGTCCTTCACCGGACGCGTGGGTTCGAATCCCACCTCCTCCGCCTTCGTCCGCCGTAGCTAAAGCTACGTCGTACTTCGGCGGACGAAGTCCGCTACAAATAATTGAGCTTTAGCGAAGGAGGATTTCGCTCGCTGCATGTATTACGTCTATATCCTTTCGTGTTTTGATGGTAAACCATACACCGGTTGCACTGATAATTTAAAAGATCGAATTAATAGGCATGAAAAAGGAAATGTCCCCGCTACAAAAGATCGACTTCCGGTGAAGCTTGTATCTTATTTTGCTTTTTCCAATAAATATACCGCATTCAATTTTGAAAAATACCTCAAATCCGGCTCCGGAAGAGCGTTTTTGAAGAAACATGGTATTATTGGATAGGCAGATTCATCGTTTACGAAGCTGACTTATTCACATGAAAAAAAATACAGAAATTATTAAAATTCCATCGATAAATTTTTCCCCCCTTTCACTAAGAACCTCCAATTGTTATTGGAACAAGAAATAGAGAGCAAGATTAGTTCCTCAAAAAAATCAAAAAAGCAGATGAGCGATTATACAAGTTCACACACGATAAAATATAGAGACGAGATTACAAATGCAACCTCGCTCGAAGAACTATTTATATTGACCCAATCTAGGCTAGAGTTTGAAACATTCAGTGCAAGAATAGAATCTTATAGCGATAAGAATTTTGTCAATATCGAGATGAGGATACACGCTGATACCCCAGATTTATCAGAAATTAGTATTTCTTCTGATGATAAAGATAGGTTGATCGTAATGAAGCAGAAGTTAAAAGAATTGTTTAAGAAATATGAAACTCCGTATTCTTTTCTTTATAAAATACCAATGACATATAGGTTAATTATCGGTGCAATACTGGTATTGGCCTCAGATTTATATATTTTAACTTGGTTATACAAATTACATATCATCTCTTTAGATGTGGTTGAACTTAGTGCATTTATAGTAGGTGGGTTATTGATTGTTTTTTACAACAAGGCTCTTAGTCTTTTGATGCCCTTTATAAAATTCCGAAAGCTGAATATTGCCGGGGCAGGTTTTGTTATTACGGGCTTCGTAACTATTTTTTGGAATTTTATTTACGATCTGATAAGAAAATTATTGCGACTATAAGGACATAAGGGTTCCAGACCCACATGCTCCGCCATCACGTACAAAATAAATAACGTGTTATCCGGACAATCCGGAGCGTTAGAAAAACACGTTCTAACTAAAAAGTGAGTTTAGCCTGACAGGGGGCGGGATTAGAACCTAAAGCGTAAAATTGAATAATAAAGCGGAATTTGGTATACTGAATAAGTATGATAACTATCGTTTCCCACTGGCACTATCACAGCCTTTTTTTCGGGGGCGATATTTGCGTGCAGTAAAATAACAAATTTTGGACGCAAGCAGCCTCCGCAAGGAGGCTTTTTTAGTGCATGAGATCTATGAAAGAAGATAATAAACCAATCGATATACCAATGCTGATGCCGGAAAGGCTGGTTGACGTTGACGTGGTGGTATGGGATATGGATGGATCCCTATATCGACATGACGGAGAAAGAGGTACGTTTAAAGAGTCCAGCCTGGAGCGTGCAGTTACAAGGAGCGCAATCCGTTTCATCATGGATAGGGAAGGGATAGACGAAGTTACGGCGATGACCTTTTATGAAGAAACATTACTTGACGAAGTAGGAACAAGTAGAGTGCTAGCAGCCCGGTATGGTATAACGCGCAAAGAGTATTTTGATGTGGTGTGGGATTTAGATCCCAAGGGTATTGTGCGGGATTTTGAAATTCCCAAGCGAGTAGTGAAAAAATTTGCGGAACTAGGGAAACAGCAAATACTCTTGACAGCCGCACCTGAAGCATGGCAAAAACGGGTTCTCTCGTTTTTAGAAATTGAAGAGATGTTTTTCCGCCGGTACAATGCGGAGATGTTCGGCAAAAAAGATGAAGTGTTTGCCGATCTTGCCCGAGAATTCAATCCGGCACGTGTACTATCCATTGGCGATCAAATACATTCGGATATAGCACCAGCATTTGCAGTAGGTCTACGAGTGTTTCATGTGTCGCACCCGCAGGCACTTTTGACGCTGATGGGAGGTGAGTCTACATGAGGAAGAAAATTATTATCGATACAGATCCCGGACACGATGATGCGCTGGCGATTATGCTTTTAGCTAAATCGGGCACGGTGGATATAGAGGCTATCACGACGGTAGCCGGCAATGCAACCATTGCGGAAGTTACCAATAATGCACGGTTTATAGCGGATTTGATAGGACTTAATGTGCCTATTTTTTCTGGTGCGGAAAAACCGCTTGCTCGGCCGCTTATTCAGGCTGTGGTGCATGGTAGCGGCGGACTCGCAGGAGTAACTGTCACCAAAAAAGAAAAACTGACGGGAAATGCGGCGGAAAAAATTATTGAAATAGTTCGAAAAAATCCCGGCGAGATTTCTTTGGTGGTTATTGGGCCAGAAACGAATATCGCAAAAGCATTTTTGAAAGATCCAATAGTACCGACCCTTGTGAAGCAATTGGTGATTATGGGGGGAACTATCGAAGCACCCGGTAACAAAAATAGGGTTGGTGAATTCAATATATTTGTAGATCCGGAAGCGGCAAAGGTTGTGTTTGATGCCCCGGTAAGAAAAATTCTGGTGCCTTTAGATCAGTGCAACAATATACCACTGTTTATGGAAGATTTTCGGAAACTTAAGGGGTCACCCTTGTATAGGCCAATTATTTTCATGATGCGCGAATTTATAAAAGGAATATCTCAGTTTGAAAATACTAAAGGTGCCCTTGTGTACGATGCGCTTGCGGCATACTTTATGGTAAATCCCAAGGCGGTCACGCTGAAAAGTATGGATTTGCGGATAGAAACAAAAGGAGAATTGACCCGCGGGATGACCGTCGCTGACCGCAGGAATTGGGGACAGAAAAATCCCAATGTTGACGTCGTTGTGGGAATAGATAGAAGCGCATTTATCCGGGACTTTATCTCATTGCTTTCTAAATGAGTCTGTTATAATTTAATTGTTCTGGAGATAAGATAGTGGTCTGGAAATAGGTTCTAACTTTGTAAATAGTTCTCCGCATTGACATTTCTTTGCGATCCCGAGCTTGTTGAGGGAGAGCTTAGAAATGACAATGCCCTCCTAAATTCGCTCTTCGAGCCGCGCTACGAATAGTAGGCCTGCCCGCAATGCTTCACAACGCGAGGCGGGCGGGCAAGGCGAGAAGGAAAAATAGGAGGGCGGGTTCGAACTATATTCAGTTTTGAGGTTGACAGGGGGCGGGATTAGAACCTACGGTTTAATAAATGTCGAAGCAGACACGACTAAAAAAATACCTATGGAATTGAGAATAAAAGAAAGGATGGCAAACCGGAATGTGTTTATTTTTGATATTCCCATAAGACCAATCCCCAACTCATCGGGAAGCGGTGAGGCGATGATCAGGGCACCTAACACTGGTAGTGTCCAGCGAAACGCTTTAACGTGCAGGATGTGTGAAAGTTTCCTTCCTCCTAGTCGGTGGTAGATATCTTCAACTTCATCAAGCAATCCATCTTTGACAAACCGAAAAATTGTTAAATCTCCGATAACTGCCCCCAATCCCGCAATCAGGCCAATTTCAAGAGGAACCAACTGTTCGGCAAGCACAAGAAGGATGAGTATCCCTGTTGCAGCGGTAAACGTGGATACAAAAAGTATGCCCGCGATAAACGCACCCACATACCCGAGATCACCGAGACTAAAAAGAAACGTCTGGAACGGTTCGTAGCGGGAAAGAAGAATTGCAAACACAATCCCTGCGGCTGTAAATGTTAGGTTTGTATAGGTATGTTTTTTTTGTAGTTTTATGCGTCGGTGTTTTTTCATGCTTCTATTACTGTATCAAATTATGCATGGAGAGAGAATTGGAGAAACCACACTAAAACACCGAGCACGTTAGTCGTTGTCAGGTTATCCAAAAACGCGGAGAAGATAAATGTTAGAAAAGACAGAATGACACATTGTGCTTTGTCTTTGAGCCGCATATGCACGAGCTTGGTGTAGATAACATCAAACAATCCATAATGGGTGAGTATTTCAACCAGGGTCATGGCAGAGAGAAGGAAGATAACCAATCCAAAGATTTCCGCGCCCGATTCTACAAGCGCATGGTCAACATTATTTTGACCACTCACGATGACCAACATCCATAACGATACACCCAAAAGCAAACTAATAGCCGTTTTGCTGATTTTAAGGATATGCTCTTGAGAGATGATTACGTATCCTACTAGAAAAATGATAAGGCTTATTATTTTAAGCATAAAATTATTTCTTACTTTGAGTTGTATCGGTGCTCAATATTTTCTTTTGAATAATGGTCACTGACCGTTTCAGATCATCCAAATCTTTTTGTATATCTTCAACATCTTTCTCTGCTTCCTGTTCTTCAATATCTTCTTCAAGATCACGGTATTCATCCATAAGTGTTTGTCGATTATGTGCGACCATAATAAAAGTCGATAAAAAAATCGCTTCGAGCGATACGATCATAGTAAGGAGTCCATATGGGAAAGGATCAAAGCTTGGAACTTGTGGTAAAAAGTATCCCTGATTGATCAAAAACCAGAAGGAAAACCAGAGTACATGAAAATAAACAAAACTCATACTTCCCGATAGGCGGGTAATAGAATCAGCAAGACTTCCTTCTATAGAATGGAGGTGTTTTATAATTTTTTTCTGATTGGAATGTATTTTTTTCTGCATTGGCATCGGAAAGTTCACCCGTTACCACACGGGTGCCGATGCCCAGTGTGGCTAAGAGGCGAACAAACGTTCGTAAGGATAGTCGTCAGCGTTCATGTGACCGTAGTATACACAAAATAGTATTGATTTGCTAGCTATATCGCGGAATTTTAATAGTAGTGAACTATGGGTTCAGTAGTGGATTTAAGCTATAATTCAATTGATCGGGAGGCAATATAAGGGATGTACCAGACGGTACGTCCCGAAGCGGGACTCAAAGATTTGTATCGGTTGGTGTTTGACAATGACAAGGTGCTTACCTTTTAAATTTACTATTGTTACCTCTTCAAATTTGTAGTATTCTTCTGTTAATGATTGCCCTTGGATTATCACCATTTGTCTTGATTGCCCTCGTTGTCCTCATCCTCGCCTCCTTGCGGCAAATTAACGAATACGAGCGGGGGATACTCTTTACCATGGGGCGGTTTACGAGTGTACTTGCCCCCGGCTGGCGGATCGTGCTCCCTATTTTTCAATCCCTGCAAAAAGTAGACGTGCGTACCAAAGTGGTGGAGGAGCCGGATCAGGAAGCCATTACGAAAGATAATGTGTCCACCAAAATTACCGCAGTGTTGTACTACAAAATAACAGATGCACGAAAAGCTGTGCTGGAAGTGGAAGACTTTTACTCCGCCGTATCGCAGCTTGCGCAAACAACGATGCGAAATGTCATCGGTGAAGTAGACTTGGATCACCTTCTGACCCAGCGCCATGATCTGGCGGTCAAAATCCAGGAACAGGTAGAAAAAGCCGCGCACCAGTGGGGGCTGGATGTCTCAAGCGTTGAACTTAAGGATATCAAACTCCCAGAATCTATGGTGCGTACCATGGCCAAGCAAGCAGAAGCAGAACGTGAGAAACGGGCAACCATCATCAACTCCGAAGGAGAAGTCGTGGCGGCGAAAAACTTAGCCCAGGCGGCCAAAACCATGGCCCATACGCCGGGAGCCATTCACCTGCGCACACTCAACTCGATTAACGACATTTCCTCGGATCAGTCCAATACCGTCGTCTTCACCGTACCTCTGGAAATCCTCAAAGCGCTGGAAGGGTTTAAGAAAAAGTAAACATGCACTTGACAATAGTATATACGCAGTATATACTGCGTATATATGAGCACTGCGGTGATTAACATCAAAACTGATCCAAAAGTGAAAAAGAAAGCGCAAGCCGTGGCGGAAGAATTAGGGTTTTCATTAAGCGCAGTCCTCAACGCATATCTACGAAACCTCATTCGCACACGCAAAGTGGAGTTTTCTGATGACGTCCATTTGGAGCTGACGCCTTGGGCAAAACGGATGCTTCGAGAATCTGAAAAGGATGTAAAGGCGGGACGCGTGTCGCCGGGTTTTACGAACGCCAAGGATGCCATTGCTTGGTTAAATGATCCAAATAGTCGATATCAAAATGGAGATCCGGTATAGCCCTAAGTTTTTAAAACAATACAAACAAGTGGGCCAAAAGATTCAATTTGCATATAATAACAGAGTAGCTCTGTTTTTGACTAACCCTTATCATCCTCTTTTACATAATCACATGCTCACTGGTAAGTATTCGGGATTTCGAAGTATCAATATTACGGGAGATTGGAGAGCGCTATATAAAGAGGTTGAAATTAATGATGAACACGTGATTATTAAATTCCATTTACTGGGACACATAGTCAACTTTACCGATAAATTTTATGATTACCTGTACGTTTGAAAATGGCAAGACGACGAGTCTGCGGCACGTCGTTGTCCATGCCATTGTCGAAAAGGATGGCGCCATCCTTTTGGGCAAGCGGGCAGGAGATATCCTGGAAACCGGCAAATGGGGACTGCCGGGAGGTTTCCTTGATCCTAATGAAACTGCGGCGCAGGGAGCGCTGCGGGAGCTCAAAGAGGAGACAGGTTGGGAAGGGGAGATTGTCTCATTATTCCGCATCAACACCAATCCCAACCGGCCACATGAAGATCGGCAAAATGTTGCATTAGACTTTCTTATTAAACCCACGGGAAAAGCCGGCGAACCAGACCACGAATCTTCAGAAGTTGAGTGGATTCCTTTTGAAAAGCTTTTGCCATTTGATCAATTTGCCTTTGATCACGGGCAGTCCATCGGGTTATATTTGAAATATCGGCAACACCCGTTCGCACTGCCGCTTCTTGAATAACCGTTTTAAATTTCTTAAGGCGTCCCCTTGTGGTCTTGCAAGGGGACGCCTTTTTGTAAAGAAAACAATTTGTGGTATGCCCCAATCGCTATGTCGGACATCGACGAAGTTAAATCCCGCCTCAATATTGTAGACGTTATCAGTCAGCGCGTGGTGCTCAAAAAGGCAGGCCGTAACTTCAAAGGACTCTGCCCGTTTCATAACGAAAAAACTCCTTCCTTCATCGTTTCGCCAGAGCGGGGGACCTTTCACTGTTTTGGATGCGGAATCGGCGGCGACGTATTTAGTTTTGTCATGGAGTACGAGCACATTGACTTTGTCGAAGCACTCGAACAGTTGGCTAGCAAAGCCGGTGTCACATTAACCCACAGAACAGAAACGACTCCTGAAGGAAAACTGAAGCAACGAATATATGAGGTCAATCATTTGGCAAGTGAATTCTACCATTATCTTCTTACCACGCATCGGTTAGGGGAAAAAGCACGTGCCTATCTTGCGGGTCGCAAGGTGAGCGACAAATCCATCAAAACATTTCTGCTCGGCTACAGTCCAAACAGCTGGGACGGGCTTTTAAAGTTTCTTCAAAAAAAGGGATATGAGGAATCACTTCTGGAAAAAGCCGGGTTAGTCATCAGGTCCGCCAAAGGAAAAGGATTTTACGATCGGTTTCGGGGACGAATTATGTTTACCCTCAAAGATCATCGGGGGAACGTCGTAGGGTTTGCCGGACGTGTATTGGATCCTAAAGAAAAAGAAGCCAAGTACATCAATACGTCGGAGACGCCGGTCTATAGCAAGAGCAACGTACTCTATGGACTTGATGTCACGAAAGATGCCATAAGTCGCGCAAATGAGGCCATAATCGTGGAGGGAGAACTTGATGTCATTTCATCATTTCAAGCGGGAGTGGGGAATGTGATTGCCATCAAAGGATCGGCGCTCACCGAGGGCCATGTCAACTTACTTCGCAGGTTTTGCGAGCGGATTATTTTTGCACTGGACAGTGATCTTTCCGGCGATGTTGCTTCTCGGCGTGGGATTGAAATAGCCGAAAGGGGCGGCTTAGACATGAACGTTGCCCTGCTCACCGGTGGCAAGGATCCGGATGATATTGCTCGCCAGTCGCCCGGGACATTGAAAAAACTCATCAAAGATGCCGTACCCATCTATGATTATTTTTTAACCTCTGCTCTTGGGCGTTTTGACGCAAGCTTTGCCTTTGGCAAGAAAAAAATAAGCGAAGAGATCCTGCCGATACTTGCCAAAATTGACAACAGCATCGTGCAAGGCCATTACGTCAAAAAACTAGCGGTTGCTCTGGATCTTACCGAAGAAACCATTAGCGAGGGACTCAAGAAGCAAAAATTTCCTGTAGTACATCAGCCGAGTGAATCGCCACCGGCGCTAGGACCAAGCCGGCAGCAGAAACTGGAGATTTTTCTTCTGGCAATGCTTTTCCAAGGGAAGACAAGAGAACTGTTTGAGGACCTGAAAGAATCGGTTGCACTCACGGATTTTATGCATCCGCCGGTACTTGCTATTCTCACCCGATTGGAATCGTTTTTGCGCAGAATGCAGGTTTTTCTCATGAAAGATTTTTCAGATAGCCTGCCGCCGGAACTTATCCCGACATTGGATGAAGCCTTTCTGTGGGATTTAGGGGAGATCACCGAAAGCGAGGAACTTCTGGCAAAGGAATGGATCCGCGCAATAAGCGGGTTTCGACATGTGGTTCTGCGTAAAAAGATGCAGATATGGACGAAGAAAGTGAAAGAACTCGAAAAAGAAGAAGAACGGCTGCAGGCACAGGAAGAACTCCGCAAGCTCGCCCAGGAGCTTTCCCTTCTGGAAAAAGAGCGGGAAAGTTGATATAATTAGATTATTCCAACGACGTCATTTGTTGTGATTCGGTTAAGAGGTAGACATACGTTTTGATATGAATCAACAGCAAAGATGAACGATATGGCAAAAACACGTGCTATTACTTCAGTTGCTGACCTTCTCCGCGAGGGGAAGGAAAACGGATTCGTTACGCAAGACGATATTCTGAGTTTGTTTCCCAAACCCGAAGATCACATCAAGGATCTCGACCGCCTCTACGATCACCTTATCCGGATGGGTGTCGATGTTTTTGAAACAACCTCCCAGGACATTGAAAAAGAATCCACCAAAAGCATTCAGGATTTAGAAAAGGAAATTGAGGCGCTCGCGCGGGCAAGTGCAGAAAACGTGTCCGATCCGGTGCGCATGTACCTCAAAGAAATCGGTCGGATTCCGCTTCTCAAATTTGATGAAGAGATATCCCTTGCCAAGCGCTACGAAAAAGGGGATAAGCGGGCCAAGAAAAAGCTTACGGAAAGTAATCTCCGTCTCGTGGTTTCGATAGCGAAAAAATACATCGGCCGCGGCATGAGTCTTTTGGACCTTATTCAGGAAGGAAATCAAGGCTTAATCCGTGCTGTGGAAAAATACGACTGGCGCAAAGGCTTCAAGTTTTCTACGTACGCTACGTGGTGGATCCGGCAGGCAATCACTCGTGCCATAGCAGACCAGGCGCGGACGATCCGTATCCCGGTCCACATGGTAGAAACCATCAACCGTTACATCCGCGCCAGCCGCCGCCTCATGCAGGAATTGGGACGCGAACCGGTACCGGAGGAAATTGCAAAAGTCATGGAAGTGGATGTGACGAAAGTCCGGGAGATTATGAAAGTTTCCCAGGAGCCTACCTCACTTGAAACGCCGGTGGGGGATGAGGAAGATAGCCATTTGGGTGATTTTATTTCCGATCCGGGTCCCACCCCATACGACCAAACCTCGCGCCAACTGCTCAAAGAACACATGGAAGAAGTGCTTTCAACCTTATCGGATCGCGAGCGCAAGGTGCTCATTCTTCGCTTTGGTCTGGAAGACGGCAGACCCAGAACGCTTGAAGAAGTGGGCAGCCAGTTTGGCGTCACCCGCGAGCGGATTCGGCAGATCGAAGCGAAGGCATTGCGGAAACTTCGCCACCCAAGCCGATCTAAGAAATTAAAGGATTATCTCGAATAACGCCTCTTGACAACACATAGCATATGTGCTATAATAGAGTCTATTATGTATAGACTTCACCTGTATTTTCCAGAAGAATTGAAAAATAAAGTTGCTTTAACCTCTCGGATTCTTGGTAAATCCAAAGCTGAGGTTGTGAGGGAAGCGCTAGAAGTGGGGTTGAAAGATTTGCAACCCATGCAATCTCAATCTACCGCCAACCTGCTTACTTTGGCGAAAGAAGCGGAAAAATTGCCAAGCAAAGGGCCAAAAGATTTATCCATAAATCACGACTATTATGCATGGGGAGGGAAGAAGCGTGGGCGGTAAGGCAATCATCGGAGATGCAGACAGTCTTATTGCTTTAGTGAATATACAAGATGCACATCATGCAAAAGCACAAAAAATCGCCGAGGCCCTGTTAGGGCAGGGCTATACCATCATGTACCCCAATACCGCAATACTTGAAGCAATCACTTCTTTAAAACGAAAACTCAATTTATCCGATAAAGCAGAACTTCTTGCCAAACAATTTCTCCAGGGTGCATTTATGGTGATATGGGTTGATGAAAAAATCCAACGTCGTGCATTTGAGTTATTTGCTGCTAAGGCTCAATCGAAGCAAAACACTGTTTTTGACTGCATCGTTGCCGTTTGTGTGAAAAACATATCAGCCAATGGGGTTTTCAGTTTTGATGATTGGTACACGAAGTTGGGCATACCAATAGCTCAAGCACTCATTTCATCTTCCAGTTAGGAGCTGTACTATTGCTCAAAAGCAGTAGTATAATACTTCTGTTCCTTTCCATTCCCCTGTAGCTCAACGGTAGAGCGGCTTCCTGTTAAGAAGAAGGTTGCTGGTTCGAATCCAGCCGGGGGAGCACTTCGGCAAGCTCAGTGCTTTGCCATAACATGAAATACACTATTCAACCCTCCATGTTAACTACGTGTTAACTACGTTCAAACATACTCTTGAGTGTATTTAATTTCTCTTGACAACAAACATTGAACCCTTTAT
>JACPFZ010000051.1 GCA_016182725.1 Candidatus Gottesmanbacteria bacterium | reverse complement strand
ACCCACAAACCCACATACCCACAAACCCACAAACCCACAAACCCACATACCCACATACCCATAAGAGAGGAAAGACATGAATGAAGGAGACATGGATACCCATCAAATTCGTCGGAGACAGCATGAATAAAGATACAGCCAAGCATCTCAGAAGGAATGATTTCAGGATACGCTGCCCACAATGCGATTATATGACCCGCCTTCGCAGAGATGGAATCGTAGCAACGCACAAAGAACCTTCCGGCCGAGTCTGTCGGGGTTCAAGGCAACTACCGAAAATCGGATAAACGGGATTCTGAAATGCGTTCGGGACCCCCGGGAGCCATGTGAAACGACATATCCATTCCCAATCAACATTTCCATCCACATTCCTAAAATTCCTTTACCGGATTTGTATAATATATTCGGGACCCCCGGTTAGGCAGTTTAAGAAAGAGGGATTAAATGGGGAGCACATTAGCTGAGCTAAAAACTCTCAAGCGATTGCGTGTCCTTGAGAGAAACTGGCCCGCACACTGGTGGCTATTCTCTGGAGACGGGGTATTGTATATTATGAAGCTAAATGAAAATGGGGAGCGTGCCGTGACTAGTTCTGGTGCGTATGACCAGAAATATTGTGTGGCCGAGATAAAGATCCCTTCAGATGGGGGTGGCTGGTAAACCCCCTTTACTTTATTGTACGCCGCGTAGTATAATAATGGCATAACAAAATTCCAGTTTAAGGAAGGAGATATGTCATAGATGAGCATGACAGATCGTTCCCCGATGTCGCTACCACCCTGCCCTGGTCATGAGTGGGTCGTGCCCGTGCATCGTGATGCGATGGGTATCTGGATCTTGAGTAAACCAGCAGATGCCACTATAACGGACGCACAGTCCACTGTCACATCTGTGGGGAAACACCAGGAGGCTGATATGGCATACTTGAGACCAGTGGAAAGACCTCTTTGTGCCCAAGAATGCTGGAAGCGGGCTACAGAAGAACTTCGGAACTGTCGCAATGAGGTCTATGGCTACTATTGCCGACGACACGACCATTGATGCTCACCAGAAATACAACAAGAAATAATGTATAGAATGTCCAAAGCTCAGCCTAGACCGTCTATCTGTGAACACACCGATGGCCTAAGTTGGAATAAATATTCAGGACATGATTACGTAAATGGGATGATGGGCGCTTATTGTAAACGCTGTGATTGGACCTTTTACGCACCCTTTCTATATCATGACTAAAGAGGAGAATGTCTGTGCATTGGGAACGAGCATCGTGGCCTCATGGACCCTGGGACAACGAGCCGGATTATGCGGAATTCATGCATGCTGAGTTATTCTGTGCTGTAGTGCGACACAAGGAACTCGGGCACCTCAATGGGTATGTGGGGGTAACAAGAGGTCATCCATGGTTCGAGATGCCTTACCTTGCCATAGAGGCGCGAATACACATCCATGGCGGCATCACCTTTAGCGGTTATTTTTCTGCTCTTGGTTTGCCGCAGGAATCACAATTCCCTTTAGATGAGATTTGGTGGTTTGGATTCGATACAGCACATTACCCTGATTTCCAGCCTGGGATCTATGTGCTCCAATGTATGATCAACCCTAGACGCGTAGAATCTACTTGGGAAGCTGAATGTGTTAGACTCCGCGCAACATATCGAGATTTCTCATATGTTAGACAGGAGGCTGTGATAATGGCCGAACAGATAGCGTCAATTACTACAGAGACAGATCGCAAGAACAAATCAGCGACGTTCGTTTCGGATAGGATTGCTGAGCACGGATATGGGCCCCATCAGGTAAAGGAGAGATGAAATGGGAAGTCGTTACATTATTTCGCAGCTAAAGTGTGCAGCGTGTTCGGCGGCCAATATGGATATTTGGTACGCCGAATCTTCAGGTGCGGTCTCGTTTAGGTGCGTTGGGTGTGGCAAGTTGAACCTTATCCAGCAGGTAATTGATTTCAGGACAACAATTATCACAGAGAAAGAATTGGCAGAGCATCTCAAAACTTTATAACAACTTGCAGGAGAAGAGAGAATGACAGCTTTATCAGCGCTACGGACCGCCTTAGATGCTGATCTTATGGTGTATCAGATCATAACAGCTGCGCGGACCGGATAATAACAGCCTCAACTTGAAGCTCTTCACAACGGCTGTTATCAGGTATGCTGTCTACCGCGAGTTCTGTCCAGGTGCTGTAATGTCTCCACAAGAGGCCCTAGACTTTTGGGATCGCCTTGACCCCGCTCGTAAGCCAGCTTTGATGTGCATGATCCAACAAGAACATCACTTCATAACGCATGTCTTTGATGCAATTAGTGTTCTTAATAGAGAAGAGTCTGTCAAACAACTCCCCAGATGGGATGATTGGGTTTCCACCCTCAGTTCCTTGAGAAGGAATGGATATGTCTAAATACCTTATAACCATCTCGACAGAGGACTATCTATCGTACGTCGCCGAATGCCAGGATGAAAACGAGGCGAGAGAGCGGGCTGAAGTTGATTGGCAGAACTCATTGGAGCGATTAAGACCGATCATTGTTGTGGAGAGGGTGCCAGATGATAGCCCGATAGGTGATGCATAAATTGTGACATCAGGTGACTGAAAAGGGAGATGTGAATTCATGGCGGACGGACGATTGACGCGGAGCCTTACGATCCTGCGAACTCAGCTCGACGATTATACCACCACCCTGAAGGCCCATTATAGCGATATCGCCCACCTGGAGGGCGAGTGTCAGCAGTTGGAGAAGATCGTCGGCGACCTCCGGTGGTCCATCGCAATCCTGGAAGAGCGCCTTCTCACTCCGGCTGGACCTCACCCTGCACACGAAGATTGCCTTACCGAACTGGAAGCGGAGAATGCACAGCTCAGGCGGGCGCTGGAGCAGATCGCCACTGAAGCTGAAAAGGGAATTGCTTCGCGGGACCCATGGGGAGTCATCAATCGGATGGGCGATAACGCCTGCCGAGCACTGGAGGGGACGGGATGATCTATGTACGTCCGATCTTGATACTGCCGTGTGATATGACTGCTGTAAGCTGTGGGGAGAGGGCGACATATGAGCTAATTAGGGTGGTTGAAACGGATCGCAGGCTGTATGGAAACTATTGCTATAAACACGCGATGGAGATGTGTGATAGACTCCAGGGGCAGGAGGCAGAAGTCCGTAGGTGTCTAGCTGGTGGGGAAAAAGAGGAGGTATCATGAAACCAGTTTGGGTTCTGCTTATGGATGACCGCTATTCTGGATCTGATGGCTGTAGTCATGCTCACTGGCAGTTCCATGGGGTCTACGACACTCGTGAGTCCGCCATAGTGGAGGCAGAATGTCGGATGGGGAGCACTGAGGTGTTGATAGGGTGGGAGGGTGGTGGGGATCTGTACTATGCCGAGAATAGGGTGTCGAGAGCCCAGATCCGGCTCCTGAAGAATCTGGGGAAGATAATAGAAGGATATGAAAGTTTTTAGCGAGCATGAGTTCGTAGCAGTTTATTGCAAAGCTGCTCATAAATGGGCTATTTGGTTCGGACTGCCACACGATGTTCCGCCACTTGAGGCTCGTAGGGCTGCTCCTTGGTTGCCTCCTGGCACACTCCCTGGTAGTGGGGTTGCGGTATTCGACACACAACAAGCAGCCGAAGAAGCATTTTGGGCAACCGTAGGTGATGATGGCCCCACCAAGACCAACCCCTATTCCGGCCCTGCCAAGGTCTATGCCTGCCTAGTGGGACCTGACGGATTGATGTCGGAGAACACATAGCACGATCTGGGGACAAACTATGACGAACTAATGCCAGCGAAGACTCCGGCAAGGAATAGATATGGAACAGATTACACCGAAACTGCTTAATTGGGCCTCGCAAATCGAACAAAACTCTTTGGACCAAGCTTTGCGAACGAGCCGATTACCATTTATTGCTGGACAT
>JACPFZ010000009.1:12290-14949 GCA_016182725.1 Candidatus Gottesmanbacteria bacterium | reverse complement strand
TTCTTAGTTCTTTGCCGGGAGCCGCAGTCACCTCTGTAAAAATTGAAGGCGTGAAGCATCAATTTTCTACCCTACCGGGACTGAAAGAAGACGTGGTGGAATTGGTGTTAAATCTCAAAAAGATCAGACTCAGTATCGAAGGAAACGAGCCGATTACGATGACCCTTTCGAAAAAAGGACCGGGTGAAGTGCATGCGAGTGACATTGAAGTTCCTGCGGGTGTCCATATTGTGAATCCAGAGTTGGTGTTGGGTACGCTTGCAGACAAGAAGGCCATTTTAGACATGACGTTGACTGCGGAGTGCGGATTCGGCTATGTATCTGTTGATGAAAAGCACATAGAGGAAATCGGAAGAATTCCTATGGATGCATTATTTTCTCCGGTATCCCGGGTGAATTACCGCGTTGAAGCAACGCGCGTTGGCCGCATGACCAATCTAGATAAATTGGTTATGGAGGTTTGGACCGATGGAACGATTCTTCCCACGGACGCGATTCGCGCCGCGGCAAAGATATTAGTTTCCTATTTCTCGCAGATCATAGAGCCCAAAGTACATGTGAGAGAAGAAGGAGCACCGGTTGCCAGTGGAGTTTCGGACGAACTTCTCAAAATGCGCATTGAGGAGTTGGATATTCCGACACGTATTGTTAATGCACTCTCAAAAAGCAATATGGAGACAATCGGACAATTGGTGAGTACACCGCGAAGCGAACTTATGAAAATGAAAAACCTTGGGGTAAAATCTCTGGCAGTCGTTGAAGAAAAGTTGCGAGAAAAAGGCATTGTACTTTCGACGTCATGAGACATTCATATTTTGGACGGAAATTATCTCGAACAACAAATGAGCGGCAGCAACTGTTCCGCAATCTTTTGCGTGCGCTTATTACTCACGGAAGTATTACCACCACCATGGCGCGCGCAAAGGCAATTGCTCCTTCCATGGAAAAACTTATTACGAAAGCAAAAGTTGGTAACGACCCCACTAAGCGAGCAATTTTTGCGCAGTTGGGCGATAAAGATGCAACCCGGGAGCTTTTGGGGATGGCTATTAAATTGGGTCTGCGCACTGGAGATGCTGCAGAGATGGTTCAGCTCTCATTTGTAGATGTACCAGTTGCAGTATCAATTTCTGTTGAAAAGAAAGAAAAGAAACCTAAGAAAGAAGTAAAGTCACCAAAGCGGACCAAAATGAAGAAATACTTATGACCCATCCAACGAAAGCAGGAGATATCAAACGCACATGGCACCTTATTGATGTCAAAGGGAAGGTATTGGGAAGAGTTGCTACAGAAATTGCTCAAAAGCTTATGGGCAAAAGCAAGCCATATTTTGTCCGCAATTTGGATTGCGGTGATTACATCGTGGTCATAAATAGCAGCCACGTCGCAACGACCGGCAAAAAAGAAAAACAAAAACTCTATGGCGCATATTCCGGCTATCCCGGGGGACTGAAGCAAAAGGCACTCTGGCAGGTGCGCAAAGAAAAACCCACGGAGATAGTCCGCCATGCAGTTTTGGGAATGTTGCCGAAAAACAAATTACGCGATAGACTGATCACTCGTTTGTATATTTATCCCGAAGAAGAACATCCATATAAAACCAAATTTGACCAATGAGCCAAATTAGACAAATAAGCATATGACAAAGGAAGAATCAAAAATCTCTTATTACGAAGCAGTTGGCCGACGGAAGGAATCAACGGCACGCGTTCGGCTGTATGTCGTCAATGAGGAATCGGTTGCTATTGGTGGGACCGTACGGGAAAAAGGAACTATGATCGTGAACGATAGACCAATCGATACATATTTTCCAGGAGAAGTGTATAAAAAGATGTACCTTGAGCCGTTCCGAACGACCAATACAGTGAATCGATTTGTGGTAAGCATAAAAACTGAAGGGGGAGGACTTGCTGGGCAACTGGGTGCTGTTATTCACGGCATTTCCCGGGCTCTCGTGAAAGTAGATAAAGAAAAGTTCCGCCCTATCCTCAAAAAGCGCGGATTTATGAAACGTGATCCCCGTGCCAAACAGCGCAGAAAAGCCGGCTTTGCAGGAAAAGCAAGGGCGAGGAAACAATCACCTAAACGGTAAGACTGTGTTTATAGCATTACTTTATTTAGCTATAGATAGCCCGCAGTCCCGTCGGTCGCTCTTGCGACGCGAGGCTGTAAGCCTCGGGAGCAAGTAAGGCTAGTTCTGGGACAAGAGCACGCAAGCAAAGTCCAAAACGGTAAGAAACTTTCTACTCTTCCTCTTCTACTCCCATCGCCACTTTGGTCTGGGCTTGACCACTTTTCACTGCTTTCCAAATAGCATCGGCAATGTCGCGAGCTGCCTTGGGATTTTCTTTGAGGTATAGCTTGGCCGCTTCTTTGCCTTGGCCGAGCATTTGCGTCCCGTGTTTAATAAATGCGCCGGATTTACTTAAGATATTGAGTTCCAGTCCTACGTCAATAAGTCCGCCTTCTTTAGAAATTCCATCATGCAGCACGTCAAATTCCGCGATGCGAAATGGCGGCGATACTTTGTTTTTGACTACCCGTACGCGATGCCTGCTGCCAAAAACGCGATCGCCATCTTTGAGTGATTCGATTTTTCGGCTATCCATGCGGATGCTCGCGTAAAACTTGAGCGCCATGCCGCCGGTCGTTACTTCCG
>JACPFZ010000009.1:0-12271 GCA_016182725.1 Candidatus Gottesmanbacteria bacterium | reverse complement strand
GCCGGTCGTTACTTCCGGATTTCCAAACATGACGCCGATTTTTTGACGCAGCTGATTGGTAAAAATTACAATCGTTTTGGATTTGGAAATAACGGCTGTTAACTTACGAAGCGCCTGCGACATGAGACGTGCATGGACTCCCATCATGGAGTCTCCCATTTCTCCTTCAATTTCTGCGCGCGGAACGAGCGCTGCTACGGAGTCAATGACAATCACATCAATGCCACCGCTTCGAATAAGTGTTTCGGCAATCTCTAATGCTTGTTCGCCGGTATCCGGTTGAGAAATCAGAAGATCATCCAGTCTTACTCCTAATTTTTCTGCCCATTGGGGGTCTAAGGCGTGTTCCGCGTCAATAAATGCAGCGACACCACCGTTTTTCTGCGCTTCGGCAATAGTAGACAGACACACGGTCGTTTTTCCGGATGCTTCGGGTCCATAGATTTCGACAATTCTTCCTCGTGGTAAGCCGCTGACACCCAAGGCTAAATCCAAAGGAAGTATTCCGGTAGAAATGACATCAATGGCCATCTTGCCCGCAGTTTGTTCACCCAGTTTCATGATCGAACCTTTGCCGTACTGCTTCTCAATTTGATCCATGGCAAGGCGAATGGCCTGAAGTTTTGCGTCAACTGGCATAGTGAGTCCTTTCTGCGGGCAGTGAAAATTTATCCCATTTTTTCACAAAAAGTGTTACAATACAAGATAGTAATAGCAGGCTAAGATCCTCGCGACGGAAAGGTTATGAGATCATCCGTCGCGACACCTTTAAGGAAAAGCAGCTGGGAGAAAAACCTTGGTTTTTCCCCAGTGAAAACGGGGTGTAGTTCAGTTGGTAGAACGCACGCATGGGGTGCGTGAGGCTCTCCGGTTCGAGTCCGGACACCCCGACCAAATTTCCAGTGTAAAGGTTTGAGAGGTTGCCGGGGCGGGACCGGCCATCCCGACATGGACCAAGATTTGTATGAAAAACTTCTGAATTCCTCATTCCGGTTTGTCTCATATCGGCCGCGCAGTGAAAAAGAGATCCATAATTTTCTGCAAAAAAAGTTAAAAACGTGGAAAACCGCCGGACAGCACACGTTAAAAAAGGTCATGGAACGATTGGGCGAGTTGGGGTACATTGACGACGGGAAATTTGCTGTCTGGTGGGTGAGTCAACGAGCAAGTTTCCGGCCAAAAGGGAAACGTCTTCTGGGTTTGGAGCTACGCCAAAAAGGAGTACTTCAGGCCGTGATCGAAGAGGTATGGGAGGCTCAAAATACCAATTTGGGGCAATATAATGAGCTAGAAGCGGCAAAACATGCAATAGCCAAGAAATTGACCATTTGGGATCATTTGCCCCTTTTAGAACGCAAAAAGAAGTATTACTAGCGTCATTGACGAGTTGGTTGAAAAAAGCTACAATACCCGTGAGGAAAAGAACGTATTTGAAGATTGAAAAGCAATGTGTAGGAGTATGACCATCGTTATCACTCGTCCTTCGATACACCTACAACCCGCATAAAGCCGCGGGATTTCTGCTATTCCTTCTTCACATGCCATATTCTTTTTGTCTCGTATGATTGATGTACTCAAAACATTGTCGGATTTAGTGAAGACGAAAAAGAAACCCGGTACTGTTCGGCCGGGAGTTGCCGGCCCAACTCTTCCTAAGGCCAAACCGCAAGCGCCAAAACCTGTGGTATCGCCGGATGCGGAAGCGCAGATGAGGCTTGCTGAAACAAAGGCAAGAGAACTTGTTTTAGAAGCAAAGGATGAAGCACTGCGTATTCGTCGAGAAGGAGAAGATGAAGCTCGACGGAAACTCGAGATAATAGACCGCCGTGAAGGAGCATTAGAGGAACGGGAAAAACGGGTACATATTCGGGAAGGGGAAATAGAGCGCAGTCGAGAGGATATTGCAAAGATTAAACAGGAGCAGTTGGAAAAACTGGAACGTGTCGCGCATTTGACGCGTGATGAAGCAAAACAGCTTCTCGTTACTGCAACCCGAGAAAAAATAAAAGAAGAACTTGCGCGGGAAATCAAAGAAGCGACGGAGCGCGCCCGTGAAGAGGCTGAGATCAAAGCACGAGAAATTTTAGTAGACGCAATGCGCCATGGCGCCACAGATTACGTGCCGGAATATACCGTTTCCGTTATTAAAATTGCTGACGAAGATATGAAAGGCCGGATCATCGGGAAAGAAGGCCGCAACATTCGCGCATTTGAGACGGCAACAGGAGTGGATGTGGATTTAGACGAAGAAGGGGTGATTCGGCTTTCTTCTTTTGACCCAGTGCGTCGGGAAATTGCGCGTGTTGCCTTGGAGCGACTTTTGCGAGACGGCCGCGTGCAACCAGGGAGAATTGAAGAGCTGGTTGAGCAAATCAAAAAAGAAATCGAGCGCATCATGTTTGAAGAGGGACAGAAACTCTGTCATGCGGTAGGGGTGTACAATCTGCCCGCGCCACTGGTTGCTCTTCTCGGACGATTTAAATATCGCTTCTCCTATGGGCAAAACATGATTGCCCATACCTTGGAGGAAACCAAAATAGGGATCGCTCTTGCCCACGAAATACACGCGGATGTCAATGTGATTCGTTTGGGATGTCTTCTTCATGATATCGGAAAAATTGTTACCGACCGCGAAGGCAACCATATTGAGCTTGGTGTTGAGCTTTTGAAAAAATATAGTATGCCACAAAAAGTCATTGACTGTGTGGCCCAACACCATGAGGACACGCCATTTACGTCAGTGGAGTCAATGATTGTGTACATTTCCGATGCTATTTCCGGCAGTCGGCCGGGAGCGCGGTACGAAAATTATGAAGAATATATTAAACGGCTCACAGATCTGGAGCAGGTAGCAAAATCCCATGAGGGAGTGAAAGAAGCATTCGCATTCCAGGCGGGAAGGGAGCTACGCGTTGTGGTGGATCCGGGCAAAGTGGATGATGCGTCGGCAGTACTTTTGGCACAGCAAGTAAAGGAAGAGATAGAAAAGAAATTAACGGTACCCGGGTCAGTCAAAATTACCGTGATTCGGGAACTCCGCGCTACAGAGACGGCTAAATAAAGAGATAGTAAGATAGAGAGATAATAAGACGATAAGAAAAATCTTAAAGCGAAGCGAGTCTTACTGTCTTATTTTTTTATCTCGTTTTAGCTCTTTCTGGCGATCTCCTCAAATTGATATCTTGACAGACTAGGCTGCATTATCTACATTGCCTTGTAGTGATTGTTGCAACAATCCCCAAAAATTTTTTTCTTATTCTATCCCTCTGCCCAAATACTGGAGGCTTGCCTCCCGAAGCATATTCTCGGAAAGCTTCGTAAAAAAACTGCTCACTGAGATGCGAACCCTCCTTCGCATAAAGCTTCGGAGGGCGAAGGGAGGTGAATAGTATGACCAAAGCGGATCTCATTGAAGTCGTTGCAAAAAAAGCAAGCCTGACGTCAAAAGCTGCACGAGAAGCAGTGGCAGCGGTGTTTGGTTCCATTACCGATACACTGAAAAAGGGAGATAAGGTGGTGGTGACTGGGTTTGGTACGTTTATGGTGCGATCCCGCAAGTCTCGGACAGGACGAAACCCGCAGACTGGCGCGGCGATCAATATCCCTGCTCGGAAAACCCCAGGATTTACTGCTGGGAAAGCACTCAAAAAAGTGGTTCGGTAACGCGAGAGTATTTCATTTACAGAGGAATCCCGCTTAGCGGGATTCCTTCGTGGTATCCGGGTAGTGAAACTTCGACTTGTTTTTTGCAAGTCAAAAAAACTGAAAAGACCGAAGTCTCAATCGACTACGTTGATTATGTTTGTTGTTTTGATTTAGATGATTCTAACTTGCGTCGAAGTTCTACTACCCGGTATACTTTACTCCATATGGTTATTACGGTCTCTCATCTCAAAAAATTTTATCAAACCCATCAGAAGGAGCCGGGATTTTTGGGTTCACTTACATCACTCGTGCATCGCAAATATCAAACCGTTAAAGCAGTTGACGATATTTCATTTGATATCAAAGAAGGGGAACTTGTGGGATTTATCGGTCCCAATGGTGCAGGAAAAACGACGACGCTGAAATGTTTATCCGGACTTTTGTATCCGACGAGCGGATTTGTATCTGTATTGGGGTTTACGCCGTTTGAACGCAAAAATGCGTTTTTAAAACAAATTGCACTCGTGATGGGGCAAAAAAATCAACTCTGGTGGGATTTGCCGGCCATCGAAACATTTCTCCTCAATAAAGAAATTTATGAAATCCCTGATGCGCAATACCAAAAAACACTTGATGAATTAGTAGAACTTCTCGATGTTCGTGCATTATTAAAAGTGCAGGTACGGAAACTCTCACTCGGTGAACGCATGAAAATGGAACTTATTGCGGCGCTTATTCATGCACCTAAGGTGTTATTTTTAGACGAGCCCACTATTGGTCTTGATGTCGTGATGCAAAAAAAGATGCGGGATTTTATTGCCTCCTACAATCAACTCCATAAATCAACGATTCTTCTCACTTCTCATTACATGGAAGACGTGCGGCAGTTAGCTCACCGGGTGATTATTATTGATCATGGAAAAATTCTCTATGACGGAAAATTAGATAATCTCGTCAAAAAATTTGCAAAATACAAAGTATTATCCGTGGTTTTGGACACCTATGTCACACCTGATAAATTTAAAGAAATTGGAGAGCTTACCGATTACAATTTTCCCAAGGTTATTATTCGGGTTCCGCGAAGTGCAAGCAATGTTGCCGCTGCACAACTTCTGGAAAAGTTCCCCGTGGATGACCTCAATATCGAAGAGCCGGACATCGAAGACATCATCCGGGATGTGTTTAGTAGTAATTTGAAATGAATTTCACAAGGCGTCCCCTCTTTTTACAGAAAAAGGAAAAAGAGGGGACGCCTTAATACATATCAAACATGCGATATGTCCGAATTTTTCTTCTCCATTTTCAGGATGCATTTGAAAATCGAAGCAGATCTTTCGTATGGTTCCTGCTGTCGCTTTTGAATCCCCTCTTAGTGCTTCTTTTTTGGCGGGGTGCATTTGCGGGGAACGCAGAACCGCTCGAAGGCTGGTCATATAATTCCATAACCACGTATTATCTTCTTCTTGTTGTCGCGGGAGCATTTCTTCAGGTTCATATTGAGGAAGAAGTTGCCCGGCGCGATATTCAATCCGGATTCCTTTCCCAATATTTAACCCGTCCTATCGCATATATCGTAATGAAGTTTTTTACTGAATTACCATGGCGGATGATTCAGGGATTTTTCGGTATTGTAACGTTGGTTGTTTTTTCTTTTGTTTTCACGAACGGATTATCCTTGATATATGATATGGAGAGTGTACTTGCAAGTTTTTTTATTATTATTCTTGCGCTTCTCATATCCTTTGTATTCAAAATGATCGTCGGTCTTTCCGCTCTGTGGATTACTGAGTATAGCGGTTTGCAGGAATTGATCGGTGTGATAGACATCATTTTTGCCGGGTTTGTGATGCCGCTTGCCCTTTTTCCGCCTTTTATAAAAACGATTGCATTGTTTCTTCCATTTGCCTATATGATTTATTTTCCGGTTATTGCATTGTTGGGGAAATTATCTTTCATTGAGCTTTTGCAAACCATTGGTATACAGTTGGTTTGGCTGATTGGTTTGTGGTTTATCTATAGGAAGCTTTGGGAAATCGGCGTAAAAAGATTTACCGGTCTGGGGCAATAGTATGCAGCGATACCTTCGAGTCTATCGCAAGCTTTGCGAGATGAGTTTAGAGACGCTCATGGCATATCGTGCCAACTTTATAAATAGCATGGGTTCCAGTTTTGCGTGGGGAATTTTTTCATTTATTTCTATATTCTTGCTTACTTCGAAAACGACATCCGTATATGGATGGAAACGGGAAGAAATAATCCTTCTCACGTGCGCGTATAGCATTATGATCGGTGTCTTTCATACGTTGTTTTCAAGAAATTTCGAACGCATGGCGGAAATTATTAATTTCGCCCAGCTAGATACCTTTTTAGTCAAACCCATGGATTCACAATTTCTCTTAAGTATGCGGTGGGTAAATTACACTGCCAGCACCAGAGTATTATTGGGCATCGGATTTCTTTTTTATTTCCGGCGCATAATTGCGATTGAACTAAATCCTTTGGCGATTGCATTGTTTTTTGTTTTATTGTTTTTTGGTCTGCTGCTTTTGTATTCAATATGGTTTATCGTCGCAACCTTCCTCATATGGTCTCCTAGGTTATCTAACCTCATTGAACTTATGTACTCTGTTTCCGGCATGACGAGATTTCCGGGAGAAATGTACAAGAATGCTTCTGAATATCTGTTTCTCTTTCTTCTACCAATTACGCTTATTATCACAACGCCAATTAAATTTTTAGTGGCGCGTGCGTCTTTATTTGATGTACTAAGTTTATTATTTTTTGCAGCAGTACTTTTTGTGATCTCAAGAAAACTCTGGAAATTTGCGCTCCGATATTACACCAGTGCAAGCAGCTAGTATGCCAAACTCATACGGCCGCTTGAGTTTGGTATGTTTCTTTATGAAAAAATATCTGCAAATTATCAAAGACACGTGGGCGGAGTATATGATGTATCGGCTGAATTTCGTTCTTTGGCGGGTGCGGATGGTGATGCAGATTTTGGTGGTCTATTTTTTGTGGTGGGCGATTTTTTCCCAAAAACAGGAATTTTTTGGCTACACGCAGTCGATGATTCTTACGTATATTCTTTTAAGCTCTATTGTTCGGACACTCGTACTTGGAACAACGACGATGGATATAGGCGATGTGATTAACAAAGGAGATCTTTCTAACTTTTTGCTTCGGCCATTTCATTTTTTCCATTATTATATTGCTCGTGATATAGGAGATAAATTATTAAATTTTACATTTGCAGTAGTTGAGATTACTGTGCTTTATTTTTTTCTTCGTCCCCCTATTTTTATCCAAACAAATATTGTCACTCTTTTGTTTTTTCTTGCTGCAATTATCATAGGAACGATACTCTATTTTTTCTTTAGTCTTATTTTTGGATTTTTGGGATTTTGGACACCGGATGTGTGGGCGCCCAGATTTCTTTCGTTTGTCATTATGGAATTTTTTGCCGGCGCATTGTTTCCCTTAGATATTTTGCCAAAACCGATTTTTTTTATTAGTCAACTCTTACCATTTTCCTATTTCCTCTATTTTCCCTTGAAGGTATATCTTAGACAGTTACCTATCGAAATGTTGCTTCAAGGATTTGCTATCAGTATAGCCTGGATTATCGGACTTATGGTCTGTGCTCAGGTTCTTTGGCAGAAGGGATTGAAAGTGTACACTGCGGAGGGAAGATGACAACATTGGGGAAATATCTTCTTTTATGGTGGAAGCTGACAGAGAATTCATTTCTCGTTTCTCTGACAAATCGATTCAACGCAATTCTTTTTTTCATTGGAAAAATTCTTCGTTTTGGATTTTTTATTGTATTTCTTTTAGCGCTTTTTACCAGAACAGAATTCTTGGCTCACTATTCTGTGGCGCAGGTAGTATTTTTCTTTTTAACCTTTAATTTCATTGATACTGTGGCCTATCGGTTTCGCCCCATGGTGGTTTCCGGAGATTTTGACTTGGTTTTGGTAAAGCCCATAAACCCCTTGTTTCGTGCACTAGCGGGTGGCGCTGACCCTTTGGATTTATTTATGCTTATTCCATATATCGGGGCGCTTATCTACGTGGCCACGAGATTAGGTACCGTAAGTTTCTTAAGTCTCAGTCTTTATGTTCTCCTCCTTATCAATGGTTTCCTGATAGCTACTGGATTTCATATCTTGGTTCTTGCTCTTGCTATTATGACCACGGAAATTGATCACACGATTATGATCTATCGGGATGTAACGAGCATGGGGAGAGTTCCGGTGGATATTTACCGTGAACCATTGCGCAGTATGCTTACATTTGTGATTCCGGTTGGGGTTATGATGACTTTTCCGGCGAAGGCCTTTCTGGGTTTTCTTTCTCCTGTCGCCATTGTGGTGGCTCTTATACTCGGGATGTTGTTTCTCCTCTTGTGTCTTCGTATTTGGAGGTATTCATTAAGCCTTTATGCATCAGCTTCTAGTTGACCCCGCTTGGCGGGGTTGATCCACGATTTTATCGGGGTTGAATCTTATTCGGTGTGTGGTATACACTTAGGGTATGGCAATCAAAAAGCGAAAAACTGCAGAAGAACATGTTGCTTCAACTCCGGTGAAGCACGTGGTTGAGGTTGTAGAAGAAGAAACATCGATTTCTTCAATCGCGGAAGCTCCTCCCCAAGAAGCTGCCCAAACACCTCACGAAGCATCTGCCGAGTCCGCACAAACCATACCTCGCGAGTCCGAACTCCAAGAAGAAGCAGTGGTAGCAGAATTATTTAAGAGACCAAAGCCACCGGCAGTGATGCCAGAAATTGCCATGCACACAGAATCTCGATCCAAGGTACCGGGAGCTGCATCAAAAATGAAAGCATTTTTGGAGGACAAAGGATATACAGTCGCAGACGTTGCCAATGCTGATGACTATACGTATGACAAGACAGAAGTACAGGTACAGGAAGGAAAAGAAGCGTATCAAAAATTGCTTATCGATGATTTGGAAGATACGTATGCATTGGCAACCGATGCTGCCGCACTTGCCTCAACTGTCTCCTACGATGCCCGCGTTATTGTCGGCAAAGAGTGAGCATTTAGCTTCAATGCATAAACTCCTCGTTATTTGTGGACCCACGGCGACGGGGAAAACGCAGTTGGCGCTTACACTCGCGAGTACGTTTGGCGGAGAACTTGTTTCAGCGGATTCCCGTCAGGTCTATAACGGATTAGATGCATTGACCGGAAAAGACAGACCAACACATGGTGACGAACGAATCTGGATGTATGATGTTGCGAGCCTCACGAAACTGTTTAGTGTCTCTCTCTACCAACGGCTTGCACAAAAGATTATAAACGATATTGAGAGGAGAAAAAAGTTGCCCATTGTCGTGGGAGGCACAGGCTTATACATAAAAGCGCTTACACACCCTCTTTCTCAGATTCATATACCACCTAATGTCATGCTCCGTAAGAAATTTGGCAATGCGCCCCGTGAAGTGTTACAGGAAGAACTTAAACGTATTGACCAATATAAATGGAATAGCATGAATGAGTCTGACAAAGATAATCCCCGGCGGCTTATCCGCGCCATAGAAATTACCCAGTGGAGATCGTCACATCCTATTGATCACGAAACAATCAGGACCCCTGGGGATATCTTCCAAATAGGATTGATCGCACCACTGCCTCTACTCGAAGACCGAATACAAAAACGCGTGATGACCCGTTGGGATGATGCGGTTCGTGAAGTCCAAAACACCAAAGAGCAGCCAATCGCACCCATTCTTGGTTTTTCTGCTATCCAACAATTCTTACAAGGCACCATCTCAAAAAAAGATGCCATCAAGACATGGGTGGCGGAAGAACGAGCCTATGCAAAGCGGCAAATGACGTGGTTTAAGAAACAGTCTGGGACTCACTGGTTTGACATTACAAAAGAAACATACATACAAGATGTTCTTGCTCTCGTTGATTCATGGTATACTAACTATGCATGACCAGGTAGTAGAGTTTCGACACGCTTTTATATCTTTGCGCGTCAAGCTAGATTACCTGAGTATATAAAGAAAAGTTTAGTAAAAGAAAGGACATTGAGGTTTCCCAAAAGCGTAAAACGCAAAGGTCGAAACTTCACTACCTGGATGACATCAAAAATTGAAATTTCTCATCGGACGATTATTTTTACGGTAGTGTTGATGGCCAGTATCTGGGTGCTTTTCCAGATTCGGGATATTTTGTATCTTCTTTTTATTTCGTTTCTCGTAATGACTGCTCTGCGCCCGCTCGTAGAGTGGCTTGCGCGATTTAAAATTCCTCGAATCATTGCCATTTTTATTATCTATTTGTTGGTATTTGGATTTTTAGGATTCTCTGTTGCGAGTACCATACCACTTCTCGTCATGCAGGTAACGAAATTTGTGGCAGCACTTCCTTCTTTTGTTTCTCGCGTGATGCCGTATTGGGACATTGACGTTCGGGCATTGACTCAGCAAATAGCGCCGATAGGAGAAAATATCGTTCGGGTGACCGTGGGAGTATTTTCTAATATCGTGACGACTCTGACCGTATTAGTTTTTACGTTCTACTTTCTTCTCGAACGAAGAAATATCAGAAAGCTCCTTCTCGATACGCTTGGAGAAGAACGCGGGAAAAACCTGCTTTCTCTCCTTACTGACATAGAAGAGCGGCTTGGCGCATGGGTGCGGGGTCAACTGTTCCTTATGGTGACGATCGGTGTTTTGACGTATATTGGACTGACTCTTCTTCATGTGGAGTACGCCCTTCCCCTTGCTGTTGTGGCAGGGATTCTTGAAATTGTTCCGATGATTGGCCCGATTATATCAGCCGTACCGGCGGTTTTTGTTGCGTTTACCGCATCGCCATTTCTCGCGTTAAGTGTTGCCGCATTATACTTTATTATTCAGCAGGTAGAAAACCACGCCATTGTGCCGTTTGTCATGAGGCGAAGCGTTGGTTTATCGCCGCTTATTACCATTGTGGCGCTTATGATTGGGGCTAAGCTCGCCGGCGTTGTGGGTGCGGTGCTTGCTGTGCCCGTTGTATTGGTGGCCCAAGTCATGACCAATGAGCTTCTTACAAAAAAATCCGTCACATGACGGATTTTTTTGTGTACCTTGGAACCTCGTAAGCCAGATTCTGTTTTCCCTCGATAGACTCGGGATTGGCACTCATTTCTCTATGCCCGCAAACTTCCCCCCACTTTTTTGATTTCTGGTTTATTCAACCAAATACAAAAATATTGGGAATGCGTCCTTGCTTTTGTAGAAATTGCTTTCTACAAAAAGTGGGGGATTCGTCGGTTGCAGCGGGTGGGATTGCCGCCCCACAACGCCTTGCGGCGTGCGGGGTGAACGTTTCACCCATTGCCCATAGCTGTCAAGCTGTAGGGCAATGATCGTCTCTGTGGCTCTCTCATCCTGTTAGTTCAGGAATCGCTCTTGCCACCTTTCGATGCCAAGATACCCGATCTTTCGACGTGGAGCTTACGCTCCCTCCCCTGCATTCTGCTGTCTGGACTTTCCTCCCCCTCTTTTTACGTAAAAAGAGGGGGCGAGCGTCCGGATTCCAAAGTACAGGGGTATTATACCATTACCTGCATCAATATACGCAAGGTGGTCAAAAACATGAGACAAGGACAAGAACGAATTATTATAGCCAATTTAGCTGAAACTTTTTATGATTTTGTAAATCTTGATACAAATCATTTTGCTTCAGCTCTTGCTATAGAGCAAAGCATAGAAGAACAAGGGGTATTCTGGGCAGGAAATAACTCTATTGTCGTTACTTCAAAGCCTCTCCACCCACTCCACCAACAACATCTATCCCGATCCTTGGGTTATACTAATTTGGTTTTACACAGCCCTTCTTCTCGATCCGGCAGGCTTAGTACCGATATTGTTGGTGATCAAGATCTTCTTCAACGTCTGATTGAGCCTTCGGCTCATAATGATCTTTCAATGGTGGTATCTCCTTATTGCGTTACACCCGAATTTGTATCTCTTATAGAAAATATGATCCAGGGAGGGGCAAAAATTACAGTTCCTGAATTGCCAGAAAGAGAAAACCTGTGGACTGTCAAAAATATAGATCTAAAGAGTGGGTTTAGACAAGTTAGCAGATCACTCATGAGTTCTAGCGATATAAGAATTCCCGAAGGATTTAGTTGTGCCGACTTGGGACAAGCAATGACAGTTGCGCACCTTTTCTCTAAAGGGGGCGTTGAGTGTATCATTAAACCTGATAATGGAGAAGATGGAATGGGACATGTTAGAATTCCCGCAGGGTCTGATATTAATTTTATTGTTCGTCAAATTGAAAGTAACCCTTTTTTTAGACACGGCTTAGTAGTTGTAGAAAGATACATTAAATCAGATATAAATATTATTTCTCCATCTATAGAGTATTATGTAAAGGATGGGAAACCACTTTATCTTTACAGTTGTGCTCAAACTCTTTCCAATACAAGAACGTTTCTTGGTGTAGAAGTAGGCTCTTCCGTCCTTCCAGAAAGTATAAGAGTTCAAATGATACGCATGGGTAATGCTTTTGGTCACGTGTTGGGGCAGTTAGGATATAAAGGGTTTTTTGATATTGACTTCATAGTGGATGAAGAACAAGCTGTCTACGCGGTCGAA